>JAYUYY010000272.1:0-6477 GCA_043752225.1 Sandaracinaceae bacterium
CGAGTGCAACGTAGGCCCGCTGATCGATTGCGCGGCCGACCATGTGTTCGACGACTCGCTCGATGTTTGCGCGTGCGTGCCGAGCTAGGCGATCCCTGCAACACGACAAACGCCCGGTGGCCTGACGGCCCGCCGGGCGTTGCCGTTTGTAGATCAGGCTCGACGCGAGCCCGTTTCGAGCTACTGCGCGAGGCCGTGCTCGGCGATCATCGCTGCGTTCTTCGCTTGAGCAGCTTGTGCGGCCGGTCGCGCGGAGAGGCGTTCCGAGTAGCTCACGAATGACGGACGCGCCTCGAGCATCTTGAACATCAGCATGTAGCGCACCGTGCCGCCGAAGATCACGTCGGCCATCGTGAAGCGTGAGCCGAGCAAGTAGGGGCCTTCGCCGATCGCTTGCTCGATCGTATCCAGTACGTCTTCGTAGCGACCCCAGCCGGCTTGGGCTGCGCGGTACTCCCACTTGGCACTTTGTGCATACGCAGCGGGCTCGATCACCGAAGGCGCATACAAGCTCCAGCGCAAATAGGCAGCGCGTTCTTTGTCGTCGACCTTCGGCGCGAGCGCTCCGTAGCCGTAGCGGTCCGCGAGATAGAGGCCGATCGCGGCCGACTCGGTGACGACCGTGTCGCCGTCGAGCAGCGTCGGCAGCTTGCCCATCGGATTGACGCGCAAGAGCTCGGGCGTTCGCTGCGCGCCGGCTTTCAGATCGACGAAATGGAGCTCGTAGGGCACACCCAACTCCTCGAGCATCCAAACGACGTTCGAGGCGCGGGTGAACGGGTGGTAGTGAAGCAACAGCTTGTCATGGGCGGTCATGCACGGACGATAACGCCGCGGCTCAGCGCAGCTCAACGGGGCGGTGACGCGTTCGAGCAGCGGGTTCGGCTCAGGTCGATGGAAGCGACTGCTCAGTGAGCACTATCCCCGCGTCGATGCCGTAAGAGGAATGCGCCGACCATTGGGCAAGCGCCAGACGCTGGAAAACTCCGTGTCGTATGTCCAAACTCGCGAGCCGGAGCGAGCGGCTAACATCACGAGCACGGCATCGCAGAGGTCGGGCGTGTGCTCGGCGTAGGTGCTCAGCCACGCAAAGATGTCCGGCCACCATGGGGGCTCCGGCTCGATCGGCTCTGCGGGCAAGCGCTCGAGCAGCATCGCGAGCCTGCCGCGTAGGTAGGGCTGCTCGAGCAAAAAGCACGCTTCGGTCAAGACCGGGCTCGCCACGGCAAACGGGCCTTTGAGCTTTCGCAGATCGCGCTTGGCGCGGAGATGGAGACGATCTTTTTCGTCGACGAGCGCCACCAGGACGTTGGTGTCCACCAAGATCATCGGCGCGCGCGCAGCCGGCTTTGGATGTGCTTACGCACCGCATGACGATCGGATGCGCGAACGGCGCGCCGAGGCGCGTTCTTGGGTGTTGGATACGCGGCGAGCATGTCAGCGACGAGCAGCTCGGAGTCGACGCTCCGCTCGTCCGGTTGCCCGGCTTCAGCGCGGAGCGCGCGGCGCATCACTTCGGAGATCGAAACGCCGCGAGCCTTCAGGCGCGCAACCATGCGCTCGTCTTCGGGCGTCAAGCGGACGTTGATGAGCCGGGATCCCATGCCCCGCGAATGTAAAGACGCGCCGTATTTACGTCAAGACGATGGGGCCGAGCCTGGTTAGGCTCGCTGACACGCTGTCAGCTGGCGAGCAGCACGGGGGAGAGATCTCCGGCTTGCACCATTGAGCGGCTCAAGAAGGTTGCGGTATCGGCGGCCATGCGCACGGCTTGGAGGCTGTGGAACGCGAGCACGACGAGCCCGCTCGCGACGAAGCCGTCCGAGCTCTTGTGGTGGAGCAACACGGGCCCGTAGTAGCGTCCTTGCGGGCCGGCCCACGCTTTTCCGATCGCAGATTGGCCGACCGAAATGTGACCGCCTGCGGATGAGTCGAGCGAGGCGACGCTCTCGTCGGTGCCGATTTCGGTTTCGCTCTCGGCCTCGTTGAGCTCGGCGTGCGCATAGCGCTGCGCTTCGCATTCGACTTCGGGCGGTAAGGCGCCCTCTTCGGTGTGAGCGCGCAGCGCCAGCATGCTGTCGGTGAATCCATAGAGCGCGCCACCTTCGGCGCCGGTTTCTCTTACGAGCAGCTGCAGCGCGCACTGCACGCGCTCTTGCGAGGTCCCGCAGGTCTGCAGCATCGACTCGATCTGCGAGCGCGCCATCAACGACAAGGACTCACCGCTCACGGCCGCGGAATCGGTGCGGCGCAGACGCGTCGCGCGACTCAGGCGTTGATACTTGGCGGCCAACGCGGCATTCGGGAACGCGAGAAAGCTCTCTCTGCAAAGCGCTGCGTAGCGCTCGAGCTCGGTGTGGTTGCTGAGGCACGCTGCGACGCGCGCCGCCGTTTCGTAGGCGAGGCCGATGTTGATGCCACGTGTGCCGAGCGCTTCGAAGCGCGCGATCGCGTTGTGCACGTGCGACCAGGCCGCGCTCGCGTCGCCGAGCTTTGCAGCTGCGAGCGCGAGCGGCATGCGGATGTAATTGCTGACGTAGCCAAGCCCTTGTGCGTCGGCCGCTGCGAGGTAGCGCTCGCCCGCTTCGCGCGCTTCTTCGAACCGCTGCAGATCACACAGCACGCGCACGCGCGCGCCGGCGGCGAACGGCCAAACTTGGTGTGCGGCTTCGGGCAGTTGCTCGAGCGCCGAATCGAGCGCGGCGAGCGCGGCTGCGTGATCTCCGCGGATGCGCTCGTACTCGCCGCGCGCCCACGCCGCGATCGGCTGCCACGTGTGCATCTTGCTCGCCAAGCGCTCGGCGGCTTCGAGGTACTGTCGCGTATGCGTGAGGTCGTCTGAGATCGCATGCGCTTGCAACGCCCATAAGATCGAGAGCGCATCACCGGTTTGCGCCCGCGATTGCTCGAGGCGCACGAGCTCGCTTTGGCGCGCCAGCGCTGAGGCGCCCGCGATGTCACCGAGCCACAACCGGTGAATCATGCGAATCGAGAGCGCGCTGCCTTGGTACAGCGGAAACTTGGCGACTTCGTCGGCATGACGCTCGCTCGACGCGAGACCCAGGCCCGCTTCCATCATGCCGACGATGCTCGGCAGTGCGGCGCGCATGCTCTCGACGAACGTCGGGTCGAGGCCTCCGCCGTTGGTGCCCGCGATCAGCTCGAGCGTCTCGCGATAGATCGCGCACGCTTGCTCGAAGTGGCCGGTGACGCGCGCGTCGAAGCCGCGCCCCAGCCGCTCCACGACCGCGACGCCCGGTGAGAGCGGCGCGAGCGGCGCGAGCCCGGGCATCTGCCGCCACTCCGCGACGTCGAGCGAGCGCGAGAAGTTTCCGATGTACGTGAGCACGCCGCGCGCGAGCGCGCCGATCGCGGATTTGGGATCGAGCATGCGGTCATGCTCGGCCGTCTGCGCGTAGCGCGCGCCCGCTGCGCCGAGCGCCTGCATCAAGCGATCGCCCGCCGGGAGCGCTGGATCGAGCGCAGCGTACACATCGAGCCCGGCGTCGCGTGCGATGCGCTGCGCGAGCGCGACGAGCCGGCCGTTGCTGGAAGAGTCGGTCTGCGAATACAGCGACGACGCGCGCATTTGGATCGCCAACCAATCGGCAGCCGGCCGGCCGTGCTTCATGCAGAGCTCAGCGCCCTGATCGAAGATCTCGCGCCAGTCGTGTGGCAGGCCGGAGATCAAGCGGACGTAGGCTTCGCTGCTCGTGCTGGTCTGCTCGTACGAACGCTTGCAAAAGCGCACGAGCACGTCGACGCCTTGCGCGTGCTGATCGATGCGGAACAAATGCCGCGCGGCACGCAATCCATCACCACGCGCTTCGAACAGCCGAGATAAGCGCAGCTCGAGCCCGGCATCGAGCTCGCCGCGGATTGGCTCGGCCCATGCCTTGACCGAGAGCACGTACGTACTTCCGCTCAGCATGAGCACGGACGCGGCGAGCAGCTGATCGAGGCTGCGGAACGTACGCGGCCAATCGCCGTGCTCGCACAGCGCCACGCAATCCTCGGCCGTGAACGCTTGGTCGGGGCACTGTCCAAACGCGCGTGCAAGTGAGCCCGCGTCGTCGCTGAGCGCGAGCGCCGCCAGCCGAAACGCCTGCGCCAGCGTCTCGGGGAGCTCGTTGGCATCGATCGCTTGCGGCAGCACCCAGACGCCGCCGCTGTAGCGCACGATGCCGCGGTCGAGCAGGTGTTGCGCGAGCAGCACCAGCGCTTGGGGATTGCCCAGCGTGACAGCGTGCAGGCGTTGCACGAGCGCAGACAGGTGCGGGACATCGCCGAACATCGAAATCAACAGCGAGCGCGTTTGCTCGAGCTCGAGCGGCTTGAGCGTGAGCTCCTTCCACGCACCTGTCAGCAAGCGCGCGGCATCGGTGTCTGCGCTGCGGTCGCTGCTGGTCGTGGCCACGATCACGAGCGGATGGCTCGCAGCTTCGTGCGCGAGCAGCGCCACGAGCGCGCGCCCGGCTGCATCGAGGCGCTCGAAGTCGTCGACCGCGAGCATCAACGGCGAGCGTTGCGCGACTTGCAAGATGAAGCTGCGCATCGCGGTCGGATCGGAGAGCGCCGGCGTGCTCGCGGTGAGCTCGTCCGAAAACGTTTCGCGCAACTGCTGCGCGATCGATACGGCGAGCGCGCCCGGCTCACCCGATGCGCTCCCCGCGAGCGCACGCACCACCGTGAGCCCCGCGAGCTTCGCGGAGAGCACACAGTCATCGAGAAAGCGCGACCGACCCATCCCCGGGATACCGCGCACCAGCAGCGCCGAGCCTTTGTTCCGCGCCTTGAGCCGTTCGAGAATGCTCGCGACCTTGCGCTGCTCACGCTCGCGACCCACGAGCATGGGCGTCGTGAGATAGGCCTGCGCGAACAACAGCTGCTCGTCCGCTTGCAAGCTCGCGATCGCCGACAAACGTTCGCTGACCTCGGCCGCGCTCGCGGGCCGCAGCTGCGGATCGAGCTGCAGCAGATCCATGACCAGCGTGTCGAGCGCGGGCGGGATCGAAGCGACGAGCTCCGATGGCAAAGGCGGCTGCTCTTGCCAGAGCGTCGGGAGCTGATTGAACGCGCGAGCTGGATATGCGTTGCGACCGACGAGCGTGAAGTACAGCATCGCGCCGAGCGCATAGAGGTCGGAGCGGCCGTCGAGCGGCAAGCGATACACGACCTCGGGCGAAGCGACGGCAGGCGTGCAGATGGCAAGCGGTGCGGGTCCCATCGGCGCCATCGCGCCGAAGTCCAAGAGCTTGGCCTTGCCGTTGGCCGTGCAGCGCACGTTTCGCGGGCTCAAGTCGCGATAGACCATGCGGCGCGAATGCACGAGTGAGAGCGCGGAGCAGATGTCGCGGCCGACCGAGCACGCTTGCTGCCAGGGCAGCGGCGATAGCTCGAGCAGATCGCCGCCGTCGAGCAGCTCCATCGTGTAATACGGCTGCTCGCCATCGAGCCCGTAGTCGAAGGCCGTGACGATGCGCGGATGCGCCAGCTGGATGAGTGTGTGGTACTCGCGCTCGAAGTATTCGCGAGCGCGCTGGCTCGACTCCTCGTGGTCGCGCAGGCTCAAACGCTTGAACGCGACCTGCTTGCCGGTCGCCTCGTCGAGCGCGGAGTGCACGGTCGCCATACCTCCGCGCCCGAGCTCCCCCACGAGCACATATCGACCGCTTGCCGTGCTCGCCTTGAGTGATGCCATACAAGCCACCTTCCCGACCTCCTCCATTTAGGCAGCACGCGCGCGGAGCGCGGAAGAGGATGAGACGAAAAAATCTCTCACCACTCGTTAGTTTTGTGAGCGTTGCGAGCTGCATGTGACAGTGCGCGCGAAGCCAGCGACATCTGCGCTGCACGGACACGCGGTCGCGTTTTCTAAGGATCGTCCTCCGTCCCGGGCGCAAAGGCTTTGCGGAACGATTCCTTGTCTTCGACCTTCTCGATCGCGGCGTCGAAGTCGACGATGCCGGTGCGCACGAGTTTTTCGAGCGCTGAGTCCATCGTCTGCATGCCTTGCGCTCGGCCGTTCTGCATCGTGTTGCCGAGCTGATAGGTCTTGGCTTCGCGAATCATCGAAGCGACCGCCGGCGAGCCGAGCAAGATCTCGTGCGCGGCCACGCGGCCTTTGCCGTCGGCGGTCCGCAAGAGCTGCTGCGCGACGATGCCTACGAGCGACTCCGCCATCATGCCGCGCACCTGCGGCTGCTCGTCGGCCGGAAACGCGTTGACGATGCGTTCGATGGTCGCGGCCGCGCTGTTGGTGTGCACGGTCCCAAAGACCAAAACGCCGTAGCTCGCGAGCTGCAGCGCGAGTTTCATGGTTTCGTTCGTGCGTAGCTCGCCGATCAAGATTACGTCCGCGTTCTCGCGACCGGCGGAACGAATTGCCACCGCGAAGCTCGATGCGTGCGTGCCGATCTCTTTGTGGGTGACCTGCGCGCAGCGCGGCTCGTGCACGAACTCCACCGGATCTTCGAT
>JAYUYY010000273.1:0-6468 GCA_043752225.1 Sandaracinaceae bacterium
GGCGAAAGCGGCGCGAGCAGCGGAGGCGGCGCGTCGGGCGAAGCCGGCGCAGCGGGCGAAGCCGGCGCGAGCGGCGAAGGCGGAGTCAGCGGCGCTGGAATGGGCGGTGAGGGTGGCGGAGACCCGGTCGTGGTTCCGCTTGCGGAGCTGCCCGACGAGTTCGCCGGTGCGATTTGCGATGCGCTGCAGACGTGTCTCGGGCCTGCGAAGCTGCGCGAGCTGACCGGTCGCGAAGACTGCGCCGCGCGCGTCGCCGCTGAGCTGCGCGCGGGCGACCTCGCCTATATAGCCATGTCGATCGACGCCGGACGCGTGCTCTACGATCCGTCGCAGCTCGCGGCGTGCCTCGAAGGGATTCGCGGCATGAGCTGCGCTGTCGCGACGGATACGTATCCCCAGCCCTGCGTTGCGGTGCTTGCCGGCAACGTGCCGCAAGGTGGCGAGTGCGTGATCAGCTCCGAATGTGCAGGCACTGATTTCTGCGCCGGCCGCGATGCTTGTCCGAGCACCTGCCAGCCGCTGCTCGGCGAGGGCGACGACTGTCTGACGGATGACGAGTGCGGCGACGATCTGCTGTGTTTGGGCGGCGCGTGCGAAACGCTCGCGCAAGACGGCCAACCTTGTGCGGGCAACACGGGCAAGGCTTGTGCGATCGGCTTCAGCTGCGTCGGCTCGACCGATACCGACGCGGGCGAGTGCGCGGCGAATTCAGTCGTGCAAGCCGGTGCCGTCGATGACTCGTGCGAGCCGGGCAACATCCTGTGCCAAGACGGGCTGTCGTGCGTATTCGACGGCGCGAGCGCGTTCCACTGCGAGGGCCCTGCCGACGCCGGCGGTCCGTGTCACCTCGGTCTGCCCGGGCAATGCCCCGCGGATCAATATTGCAACACGACGGACGTGACCGAAGAGAGCACGTGCCAGCCTTCACCCGTCGCGGGCGAGGATTGCGTGCTCGCGGACCTTTGCGCACCCGGCAACGCGTGCGTCATCGAAGGCGACAACCGAATCTGCCGCGCGATCGTAAACAACGGCGAGGCTTGCACGGGCGATGCGGCGTGCCGCAGCGGCAACTGCGCAAGCGGCGAGTGCGCTCCGCCGGCCATCTGCATGTGATGCGTGTGATCGTGCCGCGCAGGTAGACAGCGCCTGCACGAGCTCAATCTTGGATTCTGCGGCGACGCCCCGATAAGGGCCGTCGCCGCAGTGCTTTTTAGGCCTTCTCAGTGATTCGCACGCGTTGCGAAAAAAAAACTCCCGAGTCCAACGGATCGCCAGACCACCGGCATTAAACAGCCAGAAGCCGTGCGGCAACACGAACCGCGTTCCCCACGTCAGTTGACGCACGGCTCATTAGTTCGGGTGGACCCTCCAGGAAGCCACCCTCAAACAAAACCCCGAAGGAGACTGCACATGAACCAGTTCGAGACCATCCAAGACGGCGCCCTTGATAACGTGACCGGCGGTTTGAGCTTCAGCCTCAACCTCGACTCAGCGACCGGCATCTCGGCAAGCAGCCCGCTCGGCAGCATCACGATCCCCAGCCCGCTGACCGTGGCCGGCGAAGTGATCGGCGCCGCTGAGACCGCAGTCCAGAAGCTCCTGAATGGCGTGGGCGCAGCGTTCACGCAGCTCGGCCAGCTCTTCAACTTCAGCTGAATCGTCCGCGCGTGTAAGCGCGCGACGTAATCAAAGGCCAGGTGCGGCAACGCGCCTGGCCTTTTGTTTTTTGGTGCGACCATCCGCCAGGTAGGATCGAGCTCTATTCCCGATGACCGAAAGCCGCATCGCTCTGCTCGCGACCTTGCCGATGTTCATCGGCGCTGCGCTGGTGCTCGGGCTGCGCCGCCCGCCTCTGACCGTCGTGCAGCCGACTGCGGATGCCGCGAGCCACGCTGTCAAAGAAGCGCGCGCGGCCGACCGCGCCGCCAAGCCGTACCCGGGCGTGATCGTGAGCGGCTATACGGCCGACGTCGGAGCGGAAATCGGCGGCAGCGTCGTCGAGGTGCCCGCGCGCACCGGTGCCAAGGTTCGCGCCGGTGATGCGCTCTTGCGAATCGATCCGCGCAGCGCGGGCGGCGAGCTGCTGGTCGCCCAAGCGCGGCTCGAGCAGCAGCGCTCGACGGTGGAGCGCGCGAATGCAGAGCTCGCCGAAGCCATCGATCTGTTGACGCGTTTGCGATCGATCACCGATGGCGTTGCCGAGCGCACATTGGTCGCGGCGGAGACGCGTGCTCAGCAAGCGCGCGCTGCGGTCGCCGAAGCCAAAGCCGGGCTCGGCATGCAGCAAGCCGAGATCGGGCGACAGCGCACGCACAACGAGAAGCACGTGATTCGCGCGCCGTTCGATGGCGTCGTCGTCGCGTTGTACGTCGATCCGGGCGACGTGGCGGTGCCCGGCCAAGTCGTCGCGCGCGTGATCACCGAGGACTATTACGTTCGCTTCGCGTTGCCTCCCGATGACACAGCTTCGCGCACGCCCGGGCTCGCGGTGCGCGTGCGCTTGCCCAGCGGCGAAGCGCTCGCGGCGGAGGTCACCGACGTGCAGCCCGAAGTCGATGCTGCTGCGCAGCTGGTGTTTGCGCGCGCGCGGCTCGCGGGCGGAACGAGCGCCGAGGCGGCGCATCGCTTGATCCCAGGCACGCAAGTCGAGGTCACGCTGGCGAGCGACGACGCTCCGCGAAAGGAGCCGTGAGCGTGAAGGCAGTAGGGCTCTTTCGCCGCGAGGCCGTCGACTTTCAACGTGCAGGCGGGACGCGCGGCGACGTGCTGCGGCTGACGCCGCGCTCATTGGTCGCGACGCAGTGGCTGTTGGTCGCCGCGCTCGCGTTTGGCATCTATTACGGCTTCACAGGTCAGGTCGATGAGCACGCTGGTGGTCCAGCAGTGGTCTTCGTCGATGGCTTGAACGAGATCACCGCGCCGCGGCCCGCCGTCGTCGCGAGCGTCGAAGTGGTGCCTGGCCAGCATGTCGAAGCCGGGCAGCCGCTGGTGCGCATGGTGGCTTCGACCGAGAGCTCGGAGCTCGAGACCGTCGAGCGCGAGCTCTCCGATCAGCTGGCGAAGCTGCTGGCGGATCCGAGCGATACGATCGCGCGCGAAGCGATGGTGAGCTTGCGTTCGCGGCGTGAGCTCGCCCGTTCGAGTCTCGAGCGACAAGTTCTGCGCGCGCCGCAAGCAGGCACAGTGGGCGACGTTCAGGTGCGGTCGGGCCAGCTCGTCGAGCCCGGCATGCCGGTGGTCAGCGTGCACGGCGATGACGCTGGCGCGCGGTTGATGGCGATGCTGCCTGGGCGCTATCGCCCCTTGCTCGCGCCCGGCGCGCGCTTGCGCTTCGTCGCGGATGGATTTTCACGCGAGGTGCACGGCCTCGTGATCGAGAGCGTCAGCGATCAGATCATCGGACCGGTCGATGCAGCGCGGTTTCTGCGCCTCGATCCGCAGAGCGCGGTGCCGGTGAGCGGCCCGGTCGTGCTGGTGCAAGCCCGGCTCTCGAACCGCGCGTTCAAGTCCGGAGGCGCTTCCTATCGTTTCCACCACGGCATGCGCGGTACGGCGGAGACCGCGGTGCGCCACGAGAGCATCGCCTTCACGTTCATTCCCGGCCTGCGCCAGGTGTTTGATCAGGTGTTCGAACATGGGTTCTGAGCAGGCGCCCACGAAAGAGCGCGAACCGGGCGAACCGGGCGAGCCAGAGAGCGCGATCCGTCGCGTGCTGAAGTTCACGCCGTTCGCGACGCTCGGGGCGCGTCGGGTCGGTCGCGTGCCGGTGATCTTGCAGCTCACGCCGACCGATTGCGGCGCGACGTGCTTGGCGATGACGCTCGAGCACCTCGGCTGCAAGCTGCCGATCGAAGAAGTGCGGATGGCGGTCGGCGCCGGCAAGATGGGCGTCTCAGCGCGCAGTATCGTGGAGGCCGCGCGAAGCTTCGGGTTGCGCGCGCGCGCAGTGAAGGTCGCGCCCGACAAGCTCAAGTTCCTCACGCCGGGCTCGATCTTGCACTGGGAGATGAACCACTTCGTCGTCTTCGAGTCGGCGCAGCGCGGGCACGTGCGCGTGATCGATCCTGCGGTCGGTCCGCGGCGCATTCCGATGGACGATGTCGCGCGCATGCTCACCGGCGTCGCGTTGGTTTTCGAGCCGACCGTCGCGCTGCTCGCCGAGGACAAGCGCCCCAAGACGCGCTGGGCTCGCTACAAGCGCTGGATCTTCGGCGTGCGCGGGTACTGGTCGCGGATCTTGCTCGCGTCGATCGCGCTGCAAATCGTCGCGCTGGCGGTGCCCGGTTTGATGGGCGTCACGGTCGACAAGATCGTGCCGCGGCAGGACTACCACCTACTCCAGCTGATCGCGGCCGGCGTGCTGATGGTCGCGTCGTTCCAGTTCCTCGCGGGTTTTCTGCGCAGCCATTTGCTGTTGCACTTGCGCACGTACATCGATGCCGAGATGGCGCTCGAGCTGCTCGAGCACCTCTTGGACTTGCCGTACGCGTTCTTTCAGCAGCGCTCTGCGGGCGACATTCTGATGCGCCTCGGCAGCGGCTCGCAGATCCGCGAGTTGCTCACCTCCGGTGCGATGTCCGCGCTGCTCGATGGCTCGCTGGTCATCGTCTACTTCGTGCTGCTGGTCGTCGCGGCGCCCTTGCTCGGCATGGCGGCGCTCGCGATCGCGGTGGTGCAAGCGCTGGTATTCGTGCTGGTCGGGCGACGCAACTCTGAGCTGATGGCCGAGCAGCTCGCGACGCAAGCCAAGCTCTCGGGCTTTCAGGTTGAGATGCTCGCCGGTATGGAATCGGTGAAGTCGATGGGCGCCGAGCACCGCATGGTGACGCGCTGGGCTTCGCTCTACGTGGACACGCTCAACGTGTCGCTCGACAAGGGCCGTTTGCTCGCGGGCTTCAGCACGTTGGTGGGGAGCTTCAGCTTCGTCGGACCGATTTCGCTGGTGCTGCTCGGCGCGAAGATGGTGCTCGATGGAGAGCTCTCGCTCGGCGGCATGCTCGCGCTCGCGGCGCTCGGCTCGGGCTTTCTCGGCCCAGTGAACACGCTCGTGAGCACAGCGATGCAGCTGCAGCTGCTGTCGGGCTTCATGGCGCGGATCGAGGACGTGCTCGACAGCCCGAGCGAGCGCCGTCGCGAAGCGGCGGGCCGCGGCAAGAGCCTTACCGGCAACGTCGAGCTCTCGCGCGTTTCGTTTCGCTACGATCCCAAGGGCGCTCTGGTCGTCGACGATGTCAGCTTGAGCGTCGCGCAAGGCGAGCTCGTGGCGATCGTGGGCGCTTCAGGCTCGGGCAAGTCGACGCTCGCGCGGTTGATCGCAGGCCTCTATCGTCCGATCGACGGGCGCATCGCCTTCGATGGCGTTCCGCTCGAGCAGTGGGACCCGCCCGATCTGCGCAGCCAGCTCGGCATGGTCACGCAAGACACGCGGCTGTTCGCTGCGACGATCCGCGACAATATCGCGATGCTCGACGCTGAAGTTCCGCTCGATCGCGTCGAGGCTGCTGCGCGCAAAGCCCATATCCACGACGACGTGATGCTCATGCCGATGGGCTACGACACGCTCTTGTCGGATGGTGGCGCATCGCTCTCCGGTGGCCAGCGACAACGCATCGCGCTCGCGCGTGCGCTCTTGATGGAGCCGATCGTGATGGTGCTCGACGAAGCGACCAGCGCGCTCGACACCGTGACCGAGCGCCGCATCCAAGCGGAGCTGACGAGCTTGCGCTGCACGCGCATCGTGATCGCGCATCGCCTGAGCACCGTGATCGACGCGGATCGCATCGTCGTCCTGCACGGCGGCAAGGTCGTGGATATCGGCCCGCACAGCGAGCTCATGCCGCGCTGCGACATCTATCGCGCCCTGGTCGAGGCTCAGACGCGGGGCGCCCACGGCTAGGAAATCCCTTCGCCCTGGTCTAGAGTCCGCCACCTCGGATATGGGCGGGCGTAGGGTTTTCATCGTGGTGTTGGGGCTGTTCGTGTTGTGCGCGGGCAGCGCGTGCGATCCGTTCGATAGCGCGAAGCTGCTGCCGCTCGACCGAGGCTCGCACCCGATGGACAGCGGTGAGCCCGACAGCTCGATCGACGGCGGCGACGGCGACGCCGAAGCCGGCATGTGCGAGCCGATCGCCGAGGCCTGTAACGGTCTCGACGATGACTGCGACGGCGTCAGTGACACCCAAGACGACAACGCGCGAACCGCGTGCGAAGCGATCGTCCAGAATGCGCAGGTCGACTGCGCGCGCGTCGGTGGTGGCGCTCGCTGCGTGCTCCGCAGGTGCGAGGATGGCTTCGACAGCTGCGACGGAGACCCCTCGAACGGCTGCGAAAGGCCGTACTGCTTCTGCAATCCGTGCGATGACGACGGCGGCATCGATGACGACGGCGGCGCGCCTTAGCTGAATCAGCTCGGGTTGCGTGGCGCAGCCAAAGCCTTAAAGAGGATCGTATGCGCGGGTCCTATCGGCT
>JAYUYY010000274.1:0-2468 GCA_043752225.1 Sandaracinaceae bacterium
AGCCGAGCCGAGGTTCATCGCCAAGCCGCTTTCGCTGGCACCGCTCACCGAGCTGAGCGTGGATCGATTGGTCGGTTGGGTGACGCAGCCGATCAAGACGCTCGTGCAGCATGAGCTGCGCGTGTACCTGGGCAGCGACTTTGAGCCGATCCCCGATCGCGAGCCGGGCAAGCTCGATCCACTTGGGGAATGGATCCTGCGCACGGAGCTGAGCGGCCTGCTGCTCGACGGCGTGCCCGAGGTCGCGCTGCTCGAGCTGGCGCGTGCGGGTGGTGGGCTGCCGATCGGCGCGAACGGAACCGTGTCGCTCGAAGACGTGCTGAGCGGAACGCAAAAGCTCGTGCATGAGGCGCGGCGTTTTCGCAGCGGCGATCGCTTGCCGCCCGAGCCCGTCGACTTGATCGTGGGCGGCGTTCGCATCACCGGGGTCTTGCGCTCGCTCTGGCCTGGCGCGCAGCTCGAGCTGAGCTACTCGAAGCAGGGCAAGCGCTTCGAGCTCGCGCATTTCGTGCGGCACGTCGTGCTCTGTGCGTTGCGCGAGCAGGGACGCTCGCACTTGCCGAGCGAGAGCGTCGTGATCGGCCGCACCGATGGCGACGAGCCGTACGTCGTCTCGTTTGCGCCGGTCGAGCGCCCGATTGCGGTGCTCTCGGAGCTGCTCGCGCTGGTCAACGAGGCGCGCGCCGGCCGGCTGCCCTTCGAGCACAACGCCGCGTACGAGTACGCATTCACGGTCGATGAAAAGGGCGACGCCGCCGCGCGGAGCACCGCGGTCGCGACGCTCAAAAACTCGTTCGATCCGAAGCTCTTCCTCGATGCGTACCTCAACCTGCTCTATCCCGACGCGCAGACGTTCTTCGACGCGGGCTTCGCGGATGCCGCGACGCGCGTGTTCCAGCGCATGATCGCGGCGCGCACGCAGCTGGAGGCCTCCTGAGCACGCTCGACCCGATCGCGACCTCGCTCGATGGGATCGCGCTGATCGAAGCCAGCGCCGGCACCGGCAAGACGCACACGATCACGACGCTGGTCTTGCGGCTCGTGCTCGAACGCGGGCTCGATATTCGGCGCGTGCTCGTGTTGACGTACACGCGCGCGGCGACCGCGGAGCTGCGCGATCGGATCCGGCGCCGGCTCGCGCAGATGCTCGCAGTGCTCGAGGCGGGCGCTTCGGGTGGGATCGCACCGTCGGACGATGATCTCGATCGACTCGCAGCGCAGCGGCGCGAGACGCGCGCTGCCGACATCGAGCAGCTCGCCCAAGCGCTGCGCGATTTCGACGAAGCACCGATCTTCACGATCCACGGTTTTTGTCAGCGCGTGCTCGGCGAGAACGCGCTCGAGAGTCACACGCCGTTCGAGGTCGAGCTGCTCGAGGACGGCTCCGCGCTGGTCGATGAGGTCGCCGCCGATCTGTGGGAGCGGCAGACCTGGAATCGCACGCCGGCGGTGTTGCGGGGGCTGCTACGCGCGAAGGTCGGGCTGACGCCGCAAGACGTGCGCAGCATCGTCGATGCGGTCGTACGCGAGCCTTCGATGCCGATTGTGCCGGAGCTCGGACAGGAGCCGGTCGTACCGGACAGCCTGCGCTTCGACGCAGCGCGCAGCATCGCGGCGTCAATCTGGCAGAGCGATCGCGAGGACGTTCTGGCGCGGCTGTGCTCGGGGGCGCTCAGCGGCAACTCGTATTCGGTGAAGGCGATCCGCGAGCGCTGGGCGCCGCTGCTCGATGAGCTCGCGACGGTCTGGACCTCCGAGACCGGCCGGCGTGTCGCCGCGCTCACGCCGGACACGCTCGCCGGCAAGACGATCATCGACAAGAAAAGCAAGGGCAGGCAGAAGCACGCGGCGCCCGCACATCCGTTCTTCGATGCATGCGCAGAGCTCCACGCCGCCGCGGAGGAGCGCGATAGCGTCTACGAGGCGCTCGCGCTGCACGTGGTCGGGACGATCGCGCGCGACGCTCGCAAGCGCATCGCGCAGCGCAAGGCCGAGCGCGGCGTGCAGGGCTTCGAGGATCTCTTGGAGCGGTTCGCAAACGCGCTGCGCGGCGATGAAGGCAGAGTGCTCGCGACGCGCATCGCGACCCGCTACCCAGCGCTGCTCGTCGACGAGTTTCAGGACACCGATCCAACTCAGTACGGCGTGTTCGACACGCTTCATCAACACGGCGCGAGCACCGTGCTGCTGATCGGCGATCCCAAGCAGGCGATCTACTCGTTCCGCGGCGCGGACGTGTACGCGTACGCGAACGCCGCCAAGCGCGTAGGCGATCGCGTGCTGCGCCTGGGCGTGAACTACCGATCCGACCCAGCGCTCGTGCACGCGGTGAATACCTTGTTTTTGCAAACGAGCGATCCGTTCCGGATCAAGCAAATCGGCTACGAGGCGGTGCAGCCGCGCAAAGACGCGCGTGAGCGCCTGACGCCGGCCGCCGCTTCGCTGCAGTTCTTGTTCGTGAGCCGCGA
>JAYUYY010000275.1:0-2466 GCA_043752225.1 Sandaracinaceae bacterium
GATGATCCCGAGCGGCGTCGAGATCTTCCTGGGCCTCACACCGATCGACCTGCGTTGGGGCTTCGAGCGACTCGCCGGCTTGGTCGATGAGCAGCTTGGGCGCACGGCGCGCAGCGGCGCGTTGTTCGTGTTCTTCGGCAAGCGCAGGAGCGCGTTGAAGGTCTTGTTCTTCGATGGCACCGGGCTGTGCCTGTTTTACAAGCGGCTCGATCGCGGGACGTTTCGCCTGCCGAATCTGGCGCTCGTGGATGCGACGCGCGTAGAGCTGAGCGAGCGCGAGCTCGATGATCTGCTCGATGGCATCGACGTCGAGGCCGCGCCCAAGACCCGTCGCACTCGACGCACACACATGCACTGAAGAATGTGCTCACGACGCGAAGAAAACTCTCGACGATGCGATCGCGTGTGTCATGTCTTGGGTCGTGAGCGCACGCGAACCACACGCAGCAGTCGAAGCTCTTCCGACATCGGTATCCGAGTTGCAAGCACTGCTCACTGCAGAGCGCGCTGCTACCGCGCTTCGCATCGTCGAGCTCGAGCAAGAGCGCGACAATCTGCGCTCGTCACACGAGCGATTGCGGCAAGAGCTGGAGCTGTGGAAGCGTCGGCTGTTCGTCGCCAAGGCCGAGCGCGCCGACAACGAGGAGCAGTTGAAGCTGGAGTTTGCCGACAAGATGCGGCAGCTCGATGCGCTCGCAGGCACGCTTGGCATCGCGCAGGACAAGCCCGAGTCGGACCCGACCCCGGCGCGTGATGGCAAGCCCCGCGGCAAGCGCACCAACAATCGTGGCGTGGGCCGTCGCGACCTGCGCTCTCTGCCGCTCGAAGAAGAGCGTATCGAGATCGCCGACCCGCACCTGGACCAGTTGGTCGAGCAAGGCAAGGTCGTGCGCCACGGTTTCGAGGAGAGCGTCAAGCTTGCGCACAAGCGCGGTGGCAAGCGGCGCGTGATCATCGCACGCGTGCGCTACAAGACCGTCGATGCCCAAGGCAACACGGACGTGATCACCACGTCGATGCCCGCCGAGATGTTGCCCAGTGCCATCGCCACGCCCTCGCTCGCCGCGCACGTGATCATGGAAAACATCGGCAAGGGCATGCCGCTGTTTCGTATCGAAGACACGTTCGCGCGCGAGGGCGTGTGCATCGACCGCGGCACGCTGGGCCGTTGGAAGAAGCTCGTGGGCGACGAGCTCGGCGAGACGCTCGTCAAAGCCATGTACAAGCACGCGCTGGCCACGGCGTTCTGCATCTCGACCGACGCCACGGGCGTGTGCGTGCAGCCCATCTACAGTCATGAAAAAGGCCGCCAGCCCTGCCAGAAGAGTCACTTCCTTGTGATGATCGCCGACCGCGAGCACATTCTCTACGAGTACCTCGACAAGGAAAACGGCAAGACGATCTACAACCGCTTCCGTGGCTTCGGCGGATACGTGCAGGCCGACGCCAAGAGCGTCTTCAACTTGTTGTTCGCCGATGCCGATGAGCTCGCACGCAAGGCGTCCGAGCTCGAACACGATGGCCGCGAACGAGTCGAGGTCGGATGTTGGTACCACTGTCGCAGACGGTATTGGGAAGCGGCGGTCTCCAAGAGCGAAGTCGGGCGCGAGGGCCTCGTGCGAATCGGTCGGATATTCGAGCTCGATGCGTCGTGGAAAGACAAGCCACCCTCGGAGATCAAGCGCCTTCGACAACAGCATTTGCGACCACACGTCGATAGCTTCTTCGCATGGGTCGACGAGCAACGCGTGCTGTTCGCGGACCAGCGCGGCTACACGCGTACTGCACTCGAGTACGCCAACAACCAGCGACAAGGGCTGACGCGATTCTTCGACGACGGTCGGCTCGTGCTCACCAACAACGGGTCTGAACGCGCCATCAAGACCATCGCCTTGGGTCGCAAGGCGTGGCTGTTCTGCGGTAGCGATGGCCACGCCAAGAGTACCGCCGCGCTGTTCTCGGTCGTCGCCTCCGCGCGCCTGCACCGCATCGACCCCGAGGAGTACCTGCGCTGCATGATTCGGCTCGTGCCCTTGTGGCCCGCCGACCGCATGCTCGAGCTCGCACCCAGCTTCTGGGAGCGCACACGCGCTCGCCTCGACGCCACGCAGCTCAGCGCCGAGGCCGGACCGATCGCGATCCCATCCGAGCCGCTCGACACCACGGCGCCGGCCGTGCAGCAAGCGGCGGCGGACTGAGATCGCTGGGGCTGGGGTCGTCATGAGCCCAGCGTGACCGCGAACCTACGCGCTAGCTACACGGCGGCGTGAAGCGGATACAGATCTTCGGACTCTCACGCTGGCCGCTGCTTGAGCTTGAGCCACGGTGGAACATCGCAGCGAGCTACAGCACCGCCGACAAGTTCATGATCCGCGTTGCCGCTGATGGAGCGCGTCAACTCGTGCCTGCGCGCTGGTGATTGATCCCTGCGTGGTGGGACAAACCGCTCACGAAGTTGCCGACGAG
>JAYUYY010000276.1:0-6449 GCA_043752225.1 Sandaracinaceae bacterium
GCGCCGAGCGGCGAGCGCGCGACGCTGAGCAGCGCGGTGGCGATGCGCGAGCGGTACGCCCAGTCTTCGAAGCAGCCGGCGCAGCGCAAGCGCGCGTGGAAGGCCGCAATCAACAGCACGATTTGCTGGTCGGCTATGCGACGCGACACGAGGGACGCGCCAGCGATCTGCGCAAGCAGATCGACGAGCTGCGCAGCCAGCTGCAGCGCTACTCGGACGCGCTCGAGAACGACTTGATCGCAGGTCGCGATCGGATCGCGTCGCGGGTGAAGGAAGCGCTCGGGTACGAGCAGCGCTTCTGGGAAGCCTCGGCGCTCTTGCTCCAGCACCTGCGCGACAAGCCCGAGTGCCGGGACCTGATCGAAGAGCTGATCGCGGTCGACAAGACGCGACCGGTTCGGGCCGAGCCCCAGCAGCAGCCCCTGGATCGGGCCACCGACCGCACCTCTACCGGCTGATCCGCTCCGGTTTTAACGCTCCCGCGGGTGGACTAAGACGTCGACTCCGGCAGCGAACTGAGTATAGTCGCGCGGCTGTTCTTGCTAACCCACGAAAGATCGCGGGTGCTTCATGCCAATCCGCGTGTTATGCGCGGGTGGCTCAGTGGCCGAGTGGCGGAACTGGCAGACGCGCCGGACTCAAAATCCGGTACCCGCAAGGGTGTGTCGGTTCGATTCCGACCTCGGCTACCCACTGATCGTTTGATGAATTGATTACGGAGACGGCTGCATGGCGAAGCTCGGCGACTACCTCACGAACAACAAGATCGACACGCGGCGCGTGCTGGTTGCATCCAAGGACCTCGAGACCGTGCGCCCCGAGGACCGCAAGGTTCACGCGGCCAAGAAGCTCTTGAAGAACCCCGAAGACAGCCCGAAGAAAGAAGCAGCCAAGGCGTTTGCGACGACCAAGCCGCGCTCCGGTCATCCGGTGACGACGCCGTCGCTCGAGCGTGCTCTCGCCGGCAAGCCGGTTTCGGCCGCGACCCGTGCGCGCATCGCGCGCGCGGTGAACGCCGTGTTGGCGCAGAAGAAGAAGCCAGCCGCGACCGCTGCGGACTTGTTCTGATCGCTTGAGTCGCAGTCGCGCGCGGGACGCCAGCGCGTAGGAGGTGCAGCTTTGGCCTCGAGGCCGCCGCTCGCGAACGCCGGCCGTTTCTACAGCGCAACCGATCGCGTGGCCGTCGTGGTCAACGGTCGCGCGCGGCAGGTCAACGACGACCTGGTCGATACGCTCGACCAAATCGTGCAGAGCGGCGACCTGTTCGTCTCGCGCAGCCTCGAGGAAGGCCGCGAGATCGCGCGCACGATCATCGAGCGCGGCTATCCGACGGTGCTGACCGGCGGCGGCGACGGCACCTTCGTGCAGATGGTGACGTGGGTCGTGAGGGTCGCCGAAGAGCTGAACCGGCCTTTGCCGCGCTTTGGGCTGTTGCGGCTGGGCACGGGCAACGCGCTGGCCTGGGTGCTCGGCGCGCAGTCCAAGAAGGCGCGCGGCGTGGTTGCAGACCTGGCGCGGCTCCGGCGTGAAGGCGGCAGCCGTCTTTTACGCTTGATCGAGGTCGAAGGCTTGCTCACGCCGTTCGGCGGGCTCGGCGCCGATGCGATCGCGCTCGAGCACCATCAACGCACGCGCGAGCAGCTCGACCGCGTGCGCTGGCTCAAGCCGGTCGCGTCGCCCGCGGTGACGTATGCGCTCTCGATCGCGACGCGCTCGGTGCCGCAGTACTTGTTCGGCCGCATGCCGCAGTTCCGCGTCATCAACACGGGCGCTCCTGCGGTGCGGCTCGGTCAAGACGGTCGCCCCGTAGGACGCGATGTCCAGAAGGGCGAAGTGATCTACGAAGGGCCGGCGACGATCCTCGCGTTCAGCACGATCCCGTACTGGGGTCTTGGCGCGCGCGCGTTTCCGTACGCCGAAGAGCGCGAGGATCGCTTCAGCTTGCGCGTGGTCAACTTCGGCTCGATTGAAGTGGTCTCGCATCTGCGCGAGCTGTGGGCGGGCAGCTATCGCAGCGATCGGTTGCACGACTTCTTGGTAGAGAGCGTGACGATCGAGTGCGATCGACCGACGCCACTGCAAGTCGGCGGCGACGTCGTCGGGATGCGCGAGCGCGTGCAAGCCAAGCTCTCGGCCAAGCCGGTGCGCGTCGTCGATTTCTACTCGCCGCCGCCGACGTGATGCGCGGACAACGCTTACGGCGCGTATTCGATCGCGACGGCGTGCGGGATGATGCCGGCGCGGTGGCCGCGATCGAGCAGGTCGGCGATCGCGCGCCGACCTTCGCTGCCGTAGTCGAGCGTATCCGCGTTGGCGTACATCGAGAGGTAGCGATCGAAGAGCGCCGGATCGGCGGGAACGCCGGGTCGCGTTTCGTTCTTTACCAAATCCGCGAGCACCTCGTCGCGATGCTCGAGCGACCAGCGGATCGATTCGCGCAGCACCGATGAGACCAGCGCGATGCGCTCTGCGCCGAGCGAGCGCGCGATCACGTTTCCGCCAAGCGGAAGCGGTAAGCCGGTCAACGCTTGCCACGATTCGCCGAGCTCGGCGACGCGCTGCAAACCTTCGCTCTCATAGAGCAGACGGCCTTCGTGGATCAGCAAGGCCGCGTCGACCTCATCTTGGGCAATCGCCTCGTACGCGCGCGCGAACGGCGCGACCGGAATGATCACCGCTTCGAACTTCGGCAGTAGCAATCTCAGCACGAGGTACGCCGACGTACGCAGGCCCGGCACACCGATGCGCAGCCCTTCGAGGTCCTCAAGCCGGAGCGCGCGCTTGGCCACCAGCACCGGGCCGTACCCGACGCCGACGCTGCCGCCGTGAGGCAAGAGCAAGTAGCGATCGGCCAGGTAGGCATATTGGTGGATGGATACCGCGGTCACATCCGGCGCATCCTTCGCTTCGGCGCCGCGGTTGAGCGCCTCCGTATCGGCGCGCGCGTGCTCGAAGCGCAGACCTTTCAGATCGATGCGGCCATTCCGAATAGCCCAAAACATGAACGCATCGTCGGCGTCGGGGCTGTACGCAAGGCGGATCGGCGAGCTCATCGGCCTCGCGTGTACCGCGCGCTCCGCACGCGAGCAACCGCACACGAGACCTGGTTGCCGGCGCGTGGCACCGCAAGTCCACGTTGACCGGGGTTCGCCGGCTTGCCTAAGCTAGCCCTTCCAACACGAGGTAAGTCGCATGGGCCGAGCACAACATCGCTCCCCCGCCACTCCATCCAATACGCGCTCGCATACGCGGCTGGCTTTTTCGCCGCTGGGCTCGATTGCGTGCGTCTTGGCGTTGCTCGGCGCAGGGGTTTGCGTCGGCAGCTTCGCTACGCCGGCGCTCGCCGCGGAAGTGGCAGGCGTGACCGGCAAGCTCTTGCTCGCCACGTATCGGCTGCCGCCGGTCGAGGCTGGGCCGCAAGAGTTTCACTGGGAGATCGAAAACGGCGTCAAAGAGGTCGCGCCCGATCGCGTAGACGCCAAGCGCGAGCTCGCGGTGGCATTGCTCGGTGAAGGCAAGTCGATGTTGCCCGAGCGCGTCGAGGTCGCGTTCTCCGGCGGCGGGCTCTTGCCTTCGACGATCGTGACCCGCCCCGGCAGCACGCTGCTGTTTGCGAACCAAGACGAGTTCGCGCACGAGCTCTACGCGGAAGGCGTCGAAGGCATCGCCGCCGAAGCGACGTCGCCGCGCGGTCGCCGCTCGGTCGCGATCAAAGATGCCGGCTCGTTCGCGCTGCGCGATCAGCTCGTGCCGCATCTGGTCGGCACCGTCATCGTGCTCGCGGATGTGATCGCGGTCGCGAGCCCGGATGGCGCGGGCCAGTTCACGTTCCCGGAGATCGCGCCGGGCAAGTACACGCTCAAGGTGTTTCACGGCAAAAACGAGATCGCATCGCAAGCGATCGAAGTCGGCATCAAGGGCCTCGCGATCGAACCGATCGCGCTCACGGCTCCGGCGCCCCGCTGAGCAAACGTCAGCTGAGCAAACGTTAGCTGAGCGAACGTTAGTTGATCAAACGTTAGCCGAGCACACGCTAAACGAGGAATTGGCCGATGCTCCTTTCGCGCTTTTGGTATCTCTTTCTGGCGCTCGCGGTGGCGGCTGCGACGGCGGCGGCGCTGCTCGCGCAGTCGGTCGTCAATCGGCGCTCGGATGAAAATCTCGAGGACTCGCTCAACCGCGATCGCGTGGTGCTCGACGCGATGCTGCGGCTCGAAGCGCGTTCTCGGCTCGACCGCATTGGCTTCATCACCGTGGATGGCTCGCTCGGGACACTGTTGCGGCAAGCGCGCGACACGACGGACGAGAAGAAGCTGCGTGATCTGAGCAGCTCGGCTCGCACCGCGCTGCACAGCGAGGTCACTCGCCTGGTGGAAGCATCCGGCGCGAAGGACGCGGAAAAGCGCCTCGAGCTCGAGCCCGACATCGCCTTCGCGCTCGACGCGAGCGGACGGATCATCGCTCAACTGGGTCCAATGGAGGTGAACCCTCCGGGCGCGAGCCTCGCCACCTTCCCGCTCGTGCGGCGCGCGCTGCAGGGCTACGTACGCGACGACGTTTGGGTCTATGACCGCCGCGTCTATCGCATGGCGGCGCGTCCGGTGATCGCAGGTGGCGATTACGTCGGCGCGATCATCCACGGCTATCGCTACGACAAAGGCATCGCGCAAAAGCTCGCCGCGAACCTGGGCGGCGCGACGGTAGTGTTCTTCCAAGGCACTACGGTTTTGACGAGCCACGTCGCGACCGATCCGCACGGCGGCGCTGTGCCGCAAGCCATCGAGGTCGTGACCGCGGGCGCGAAAGCGCTCGCACAGAAGCCCAAAGCGGGCGAGCGCGCCGCGCTCACGGTGTTACCGAGCGGTGGCCGCGCGCTGTTCGTGCCGATCTCGGGAGAGGCCGCGCACGAAGGCGTCGGCTATGCGATCGCGCGGCCGCGCCGCATCCTCACGCGCCCCGACGAGATCTTTTCGAGCGTCTCCAAAGACGACGTGAGCGGGCTGCCCTGGCCAATTTTGGGCGGCGGCGCGGTGGCGCTGACGCTGATCGGCTTGATGTTCATGTACCTCGAGCGCGATCGGCACATGAAGAGCCTGACGCTGAAGACGGCGGAGATCGTCTCGGGCGATCGCGACCGCTTGATCGTGACCGAGTGGCGCGGCGCGTATCGCCGGCTCGCCGATCAGATCAATCAAGCCATCGACAAGTGGGTCGAGAAGGCCGCAGACGCCGCGCCGAGCATCCGTCGCAAAGCGGACCTGCAAGAGATCCTCGGACACACGCCCGAGGCCAGCTCGACGCCGTTTTTCGGCTTCGCGGGCGACGCCGAGCCGGCCAGCTCACCGGTGGTGCCGAAGCCTCCGCCGCCGGGCTCGAGGCCTCCGTTCGTGGCGGGCGGTGCGCCGATCGCTCCCGTCGTCCCGCCGCCGCCTGCGCGCGTCGGAACGCCTGCCCCGCTGCCGGCCGTACCTTCGCGGCCAACTCCCGTAGCCGCTGCAGCGACCAACGGATCTGCGCACGAGGAAGACGCCCACTGGCGCGAGGTCTACGAGCAGTATCTCGCGACGCGCCGGCAATGCGGCGAGCCCGTCGACACCCTGACCTTTGAGAAGTTCGGCGTGACCTTGCGCAAGACCCGCGACCAGCTGGTCGAAAAGCACGGCGCGGTCGCGGTGCGCTTCAGCGTGCAGGTCAAAGAAGGCAAAGCCGCGCTGAAGGCGCAGCCGGTCAAGTAGCAGCGCTAAAGGCGCAGCCGGTGAAGTAGCAACGCGATCGGGTAAGCTGCGCGCGCCGATGACGCGCCCGTCCCCTTCCGTATCGGTCGTCTTACCGACCTACAACGAAGCCGCGTCGCTGCCGGTGATCGTGCCGCGCATCGCCAAGGCGCTGGATGACGCCGGCGTCGCGCACGAGATCCTGATCGTCGACGACAACTCGCCGGACGGAACCGCCGACGTCGCCGAGCGCCTCGCGTCGGAGTTTTCGGTGCGCGTCATTCGCCGCACGCAGGATCGCGGGCTCGCGACCGCGGTGCTCGCCGGCTTTGCCGCGGCGCACGCGCCGGTTTGCGTGGTGATGGATGCAGACGGCAGCCATCCCACCGCGGCGCTTCCGAAGATGGTGGCGCTGATCGCCGAGGACAAAGCCGACGTGGTGGTCGGAAGCCGGCACGTGCCGGGCGGAGGCTCGAACAACTGGCCGTTGTTCTCGCAACTCAAGTCGAAGCTCGCCGCGCTGATCACCTTCGGCCTGACCAGCATGACGGATCCGACCACGGGCTTCATGGCGCTGCGCCGCTCGCTCTTGCCTGGGCTGTCGCTCGATCCGATCGGCTGGAAGATCGTGCTCGAGATCGTGGTGAAGGCTGCGCCGGTGCGGGTCGCGGAAGTGCCGATCGTGTTCGAGGACCGCGAGCTCGGCGAGAGCAAGCAAAGCCTGCGCGTCTTCAT
>JAYUYY010000277.1:0-2457 GCA_043752225.1 Sandaracinaceae bacterium
CGAGCAGCTGGGCACGCTCGCGTCGTGCGACCCGTCGCGCATGCGCGGTCAGCGAGTCTTCGTAACAAATCAGCACGGCGATCGTGGCGTTGCCGAGCTGTATCGCGGCCCGACCATCGCCCGCGGTGAAACGTGCAGATCCTTTGAGCCACGTGTAGAGCTGCGGAAACTCTTCGCCCAGCGGCAGGTGCTCCGCGACAGGGACGGAAGCTCGGTCTTGTCGACGCGGCCTCGAATGTCGTCGTTCGCGTCGGCGAGAAAACCCGCTGTTGTAGATGTGTTTGCGGTCAGCTCGTTCGTCGACAGCCACCGCGCCGAAGAGCACCGGCGTTTCGAGGCGCCCGATCAGCCCGCGCACGTTGCGCTGCGTCACCGCAAGCGGCTCGGCGATCGCGGTTTCGGGCCACACGATCAGATCGACGCCGCGCGCGAGCTCACGCGACAGCCGCGCGTGCGTAGCCGTAAAGCCGCGCGGGTCGGCTCGCTTCGAGCTCGGCGCGAGGTTCTGCACCAGCCCGACGCGCAGTGAAGGCGCATCGCTCTGCATGCGCGCGACGGCCTGTCCGCGCAGCGCGCCCAAGCCCGTGATCGCGGCGATCGCGAGCGCTGACATCGCCGCGTGAGCAGCGCCTTGCCCACGAGAGTGCTCGACGAGCGCGGCGATGAGAGCGGCAATCGCACAGCCGATCGATGCCACCAGCATCGAGACCAGCGTTACGCCGCCGAGCTCGGCGAGCTGCGCGAGCGGAAGAACGTCGTGCACCGCAGCCCCGAGCGGCGTCGGAAAGATTTGCGGCGCGATCAGCTCCGAGAGCCCCACAGCGCAGCTGCGATCAGAAATGCATTCGCGCCGCGGCGTTTCAGCAGCGCAAGCGCCCATAAAAAGAGCGCCGCGCTACAGTTCTGCGCCAGCGACAACAGGCAGTAGACCAGCACGCTCGCAAGCCACGGCATGCTCGAGAAGCGCGTCAGCGTGCTCGGCAGGAACGCGAGACCACACAGCTGCGCGCTCAATCCGAACATGACGCCTACACGCACCGCACGCATCGGCTCGAGCCGTTCGCGCTCCACGGTCCAAGCCAGCGGCGCGATCGCCAAGCATGCAAGCGGCCAGAGCCCGAGCCCAGCCGGGTAACCTCCGACGAAGAGCGCAGCAGCGAATACGGCGAACGCGTACGGTCGCACGCTCGCCGTATAGCACCGCGATCGGGCTAGGCGCGCGCAGGCTCTCGGCGGCGTTCGCGCTTGCCCAGGCCCTTGGGCCGCGAGGTCAGGTCGATCGGGTTCACGTTCGTGCCCGGCGGCACGAGCTTGTCGATGCGGTCGAGCACATCACCGTTCAGCCGCAGGTCCGCGCAAGCGAGTAGGTCCTCGAGCTGCGCGAAGGTGCGTGGCCCGATAATCGCCGAGGTCACGATCGGGTGCTCCATCACGAACGCCATCGCCATATGCGCGAGCGACATCGCGTTCTCGCGCGCGAGGCCGAGCAGCGCGTTGGCGAGCACGAGCTTGCCCTGAATCAGCTCGGCGTGCGGATCGAGCTTGCCGCCTCGCCGCTGCGCGGTCAGCGCGATGCGCGAGGTCTCGGTCAGGTCTTCCGTCTTCAGATAGCGCCCCGTGAGCCAGCCGCCATCGAGCGGGCTCCATGTGATCACGCCCATGCCGTAGCGCTCGCACGCCGGCAGGACGAAGCGCTCGATCTCGCGTGAGAAGATCGAATACCAAGGTTGCTCGCAGCGAAAGCGCATCAGCGCGCGTTTCTCCGCGACCCAGTGCGACTCGACGATCCGGTCGGCGGGAAACATCGACGAGCCAAAGCTGCGGATCTTGCCCGCGCGAACCAAGTCCGTGAGCGCGCTCAGCGTCTCTTCCAGATCGGTGCGCTCATCGAAGCGATGGATTTGGTACAGGTCGATGTAGTCGGTGCCGAGCCGCCGCAAGCTGTTCTCGACCTCTTGCACGATCCAACGCCGCGACCCGCCCATCATGTTCGGGTCTTGCCCCATCGGCGCATAGAACTTGGTCGCGAGCACGACGCGCTCACGCCGCCCGGCGAGCGCTTTGCCGACGATCGTCTCCGACTCGCCCGCCGAGTACACGTCGGCCGTGTCGACGAAGTTGATCCCCGAGTCGAGCGCCTTGTGAATGATCCGCACGCAGTCGTCGTGCTCGCGATTGCCATACGCACCAAACATCATGGTGCCCAAGCAATACCGACTCACCACCATCCCCGTCCCGCCCAGCGTCCGCATCTCCATCGTGCACCTCCGTTCTCCCCCAGCTTTGAATACAATTCAAAACCAGAGTCAACGCCCCAAACCAGCCACACACGCCGCACTCTGCAATCGGCTTGAAGCCAACGCTAAGCGGTCCGGCCACGCTCTTCACGTGCACGACCTAGCCGAGCGCGCGTTCAGGCGTGTTTCAGAGCGAGCGCGCCCGCAGGAGAAACCGGAG
>JAYUYY010000278.1:0-6439 GCA_043752225.1 Sandaracinaceae bacterium
GATCGAGCTCGCGCTTTCCTGTCCTGAGCGCTGGCGATCGGCCAGTTGGTGCGCATGGCAGGGGACACTCGAAGCGCGTGACGACTGCGCACGCGAGACCAAAGGAACCTTCCTATGTCCAATACCAAGATTTGCACTGTGCTTGCTTTAGCCGCCTTGTCCTCTGCGGGATGCAGCAGTGATCGCAGTGCGCAACCCGCGTACGCCGAGCCGAGCAGCGAATCGATGGGCGATGAGTCCACCGAATCCGCGAGCCAGCCTTCGCGAGGCGATATGGACACGACGGCTGAGGCGCAGCCGCTCACCGGCTCCGATACGGCCAGCGGGATGGGCACCACGGATCCGGGCACGCCCAAGGCTCACCCGATGCCCGGAGAGGGAGCGTCCGAGGCGCCGTTGACCGATCCGCAGATCACCAAGGTCACCGACGCGGTCAACGCCGGTGAGATCGCGCAGGCCAAGCTCGCGCAGACCAAGGCCAAGAACGCGAGCGTCAAGCAGTTCGCGAAAAAGATGGTCACGCAGCACACGAAGGCCCAGAAAGAGGGCGCCAAGCTCGCCGCGAGCAAGGAGATGGACAGCGCGGAATGCCCGCTGGCGGATCAGCTGAAGCAGAAGAGCGATCAGACGCTCGAGTCGCTGCAAGCGGCAGAGCGCGCCGAGTTCGATCAGAAGTACATCGATGCACAGGTCCAGCAGCACCAAGAGGTGCTTTCACTGCTCGACGACAAGCTGATCCCGCACGCGCAGAGCCCCGAGCTCAAGACCAAGCTCCAGGAGACACGCTCGATGGTCGATCAGCACCTCACCAGCGCCAAGGAAATCCAAGAGAAGCTGAGCAGCGCGCAGTAAGCGCTGCACCGCAACTCGAAACGCCGCGATTCGCGTGCGCCCGTGCGGTCTAGTGTGGTTTGCGTGGTCTCGGATGGGACGCATGCTGAAGGCGTGAGCGACCCTCGCTACGTCGCGCGTGCTCTCGAAGACATCGCGCTCCTGCTAGACCTCTCGGGCGAGAACGCGTTCAAGGTGCGCGCCTACGAGCGCGGCGCGCGCGTCGTCGATGATCTCGGCGACCGGCTGTTCGCGATGATCGAGAACAACCAGCTGACCGAGGTCGAGGGCATCGGCGACAAGCTCGCGCATCAGATCACGGAGCTCGCGACCACCGGCAGCTCATCCTTGCTCGATCGGCTGCGCGGCCAGCATCCGCCGGGGGCGGTCGAGCTGGCGCGCATTGTCGGTGTGACCATCAAGCGCATGCGCGCGCTGCATGAAGCGCTCGGCATCACTTCGGTCGGCGAGCTGCGAAAGGCGTGCGTCGCCCAGCGCGTGCGCGACGTGCGCGGGTTCGGCGCGAAGACCGAGCAACGCTTGTTGCAAGCGATTGAACGCGCGGCGCAACCGGCGGAGCCTCGAAGGATGTTGCTCACCGACGCCCAGGTGCTCGCGCGCCGGATCGAGAGCGCGCTGCTCGACGCGGGCACGGCGAGCGCGGTGATCGCCGCGGGTGCGGTGCGGCGCTGCGAGGAGACGATCGCGCAGCTCGATTTAGTGATCGTGACGAGCGACCGCGAGCGGGTGTGGCAACGGGTCCTGCGCATGCCCTGGGTGACGCGCGTCGAACGCGAGACGGACAGCGCGCGGCTCTCGCAAGGCATCGCGCTCGTGTTGCATTTCGCGGACGCAGGACAAGTGGGTCACGCGCTGCTCGTCGCGACCGGGCCCGAGGCGCACGTGCGCGCCTTGCAAGGACGTGCGCATGCGCGCGGCGCGCCGCTCGAAGCGCTCGCGGCCGATCGCGAGGAAGGCGCGATCTACGCAGCGCTCGAGCTCGAGCCCGTACCGCCGGAGGTGCGCGGCAGCAGCGCCGATCTCGATCCACGCGGCTACGCCGACCTGCTCGTGCCCGAGCACATTCGCGGCATGGTGCATTGCCACACGCTCTACTCGGACGGTCGCAGCAGCATCGAGGAGATGGCGCGCGCCGCGGAAGCGCTCGGCATGCAGTACATCACGATCACCGATCACTCCCCGAGCGCGCACTACGCAGGTGGCGTCACGCTCGAGCGTTTGAAAGAGCAGTGGGATGAGATCGCGAGCGTCCAAGAGCGCGTGGGCGTGCGCATCTTGCGCGGCACCGAGTCGGACATCCTGGCGGACGGAGCGCTCGACTATCCGGATGACGTGCTCGAGCGCTTCGATGTGATCATCGCCAGCATTCACGCGCGGCACCGGCAAGACCGAGCGCGCATGACCGAGCGCCTGGTGCGCGCGATGGGCCTACCGATCTTCAAGATCTGGGGCCACGCGCTCGGTCGCATTCTCTTGTCGCGCGATCCGATCGACTGCGATGTGCCGGCGGTGCTCGACGCGCTGGCGCAATCGCGCGGCGCGATCGAGCTCAACGCCGATCCGCACCGTTTGGATCTTCCACCTGAATGGATCCCGCACGCGCGCGAGCGCGGCATCCCGTTCGTGGTGTCCGTCGATGCGCATTCGACACGCGGCCTCGGCGTGCTCCCGCTCGGCGTTCAGCTCGTGCGCCGCGGAGGCCTGCGGCGAAACGACGTGCTCAACACCTTGCCCGCAGCAGACTTCAGCGCACGCGTGCGCCCGACCGGTTGAGAGCACGCGCACGCACACCTCGCACAGCCTATAAGAGTCTCGGAAACATCTAGCCGTAGTGCGACCGGCGCGAGTAAAACGTACTGCGTGACCCGCGTGCTGATTGTCGACGATGAGCTGCCGATTCGACTCGCTCTCGAGCGGATCCTCGCCGGCATGGACTACGAGGTCGTCACGGCAGCCGATGGGCTCGAGGCGCAAGCGCGGTTAGCGCAGCTGCCGCTCGATCTGGTGATCACGGATCTGAGCATGCCGAACGCGGACGGCTTCGAGGTGTTGCGCGCGGTGCGCGAGCTGCGCTCCGCGCTGCCGGTGATCGTCTTGACCGGGCATGTCTCGACCGCGGACTGCGTACGCGCGATGCGTGCGGGCGCGGCCGACTTCATCGGCAAGCCGTTCGATCAAGCCGAGCTCCAGCAGATCGTTCGTGCCGCGTTGCGCAGCGGCGGGCCGAGCGATTCGGCGGCGGGTGGCGCGCGTTTGCCGCAAGCCGCGCTGGTCGGCGACTCGCCGCAGATGCAATCGGTGATCGAGCAAGTCGAGCGCGTCGCGCACAACGACGTGACCGTGCTGCTGATCGGCGAGCAGAACACCGGCAAGCAGGCGACCGCGCGCTTGCTGCACGCGATGTCGTCGCGCGCGGGCAAGCCGCTGATCGCGTTCAAGTGCGCAAGCGGTGATCTCGAACAGCTCGAAGACAAGCTCGCCTCGGCGGAAGGCGGGACGCTGCTGCTCACCGAGATCGAGCAGCTCGACGAGGCTCGACGCGACAAGCTCACGCGCGCGCTCGTGGCGCGGGTCGCCGTGCTCGGCAACACGGCAGGGCGCGCAAACGTCCGCGTCGTTTTGAGCATCGACCTCGAGCCCGCGAGCGAGCACGAAGCCAACGCGCTCGCGTCTGCGTTGCAAGAGCAGCTCGACGGCGTGCTGATCGCGATGCCGCCGTTGCGCGAGCGCGTCGAGGACCTGCCGCTGCTCGTCGAGTACTTCACCGAGGTGGCAAACCGGCGCGCGGGTCGCAGCGTCAAGTCCCACACCTTGGTCTCGGCGCTCCAGCAGTACTCCTGGCCCGGCAACATCAGCGAGCTCGAGGAGCGCATCACGCGCTACGTGACCGATGCGCCGCCCGAGCGGCCGCAGGAGCAGGTTGCTGCACCGCACGCCTTCGTCGTGCCGATCCAGCGCATCACATCGTTGCTCATCCTCGACGACGGGACGCGCCACGAGGTCGTGCTTCCGCTCAGCCTCGGGCAGCCGATCGAGGAGCTGTTCGAGGCCCGTGAGCCGTTCGTGCCGGTGAACGAGGCGGGCAGGACGAAGATCTACGCGCGCGCTGCGCTGGCATGCGTCGCCGTGCGCGACGCGGGCGAGATCGAAGACGACGGCTTGCCGCGCAAGAGCCGCTCGGTGCGCGTGCAGCTCTCGAGCGGCGTCACGCTCGAAGGCGAGCTGCGCTACGTCGCGGTCGAAGGCCGCGGCCGCGTCACCGATGTATTGAACGAGAGCTCGCCGAGCTTCGCGCTGTACGCCAGCAGCGGCGTCCATCACATCGCCAAGGCCCACGTGCTCTGCATCGAGGAGTCCTGATGGCGCCGAGCATGGCTCAGCTGTTGCGCTTCACGCTCGAGCAGGGCGCATCCGATCTGCACTTGTCGGCCGGTCAGCCGCCGCTGCTGCGCGTGCACGGTGATCTGCGCCGGATCGAAGTGGCCACGCTCTCGCCCGACGACGTGCAGCGCTTGATCCGCGAGGTGATGACCGAAGAGCACCGCGCGGCCTTCGAGAAGAACCTCGAGCTCGACTTCGCGTACACGCTCGACCAGACGCTGCGCTTTCGCGTCAACGCGTTCGTACAGAACCGCGGCGAGGGTGCAGTGTTCCGCGCGATCTCCAACCGCATCCCGACCATGGCCAGCCTTGCGTTGCCGGATGTGATCCGCCAGTTCGCGGAAGGCGAAAAGGGCCTGGTGCTCGTCACGGGCCCGACCGGCAGCGGCAAGACCACCACGCTCGCTGCGATGATCGATCACCTCAACGAATCGCAGCCCGGGCACCTTTTGACGCTCGAGGATCCGATCGAGTTCGTGCACACGCCCAAGCGCTGTCTCGTGAACCAGCGCGAGGTCGGGCGCCAGACGCACTCATTCGCGGCGGCGCTGCGCAGCGCGCTGCGCGAGGATCCCGACGTGATCTTGGTCGGCGAGCTGCGCGACCTCGAGACCACCTCGCTCGCGATGACCGCGGCCGAGACCGGCCACTTGGTGCTCGCGACTATGCACACCTCGAGCGCGCCCAAGACCGTCGACCGCATCATCGACATCTTTCCCTCGGAGCAGCACGCACAGATCCGCGGGATGTTGGCCGAGTCGCTGCTCGGCGTCGTGAGCCAGATGCTGGTTAAGAAGCGCGGCGGCGGGCGCGCTGCGGCGCTCGAGATCCTGGTCGGCACCCCTGCGGTGCGCAATCTGATCCGCGAAGGCAAGACGCATCAGATCCCTTCGAGCATGCAGGTCGGAGGCAAGAGCGGCATGCAGACGATGGAGGCGGCGCTCGTGGGCCTCGTGACGCGCGGCGTGATCGACTTGGCTGAGGCGCGCGCGCGCATGCCGTCGTCGGAGATGCTGAACATGCTGGTCAAGACGTCCGCGACAGGCACCGGAACAGGGACGGGTGCGTGATGGACACGCCGCAGAACGAGCTGCATGAGGGGCTGAGCTCGTTGCTCGACCACATGGGCAAGATCGAGGCGACTGATCTGTACTTGGTCGCGGGCCACCCCGCGGTGTTTCGCGTCGACGACGCGAGCTACCCGGCGCGCACGCTGCTCGAAGCCGATGACGTCGCGAGCATGGCCGACTCGTTGATGACCGCGACCCAGCGCTTCGAGTTTCGCTCGACTTTCGAGATGAGCGTTGTGTTCGCCGGCGGCGTCGACGAGCGCTTCCGCGCCAGCTTGTTCTTCCAGCGCGGCACGCAAGCGATCGTCGTGCGCCGCGTGAGCACGCGGATCAAGACGCTGCAGGAGCTCGGGCACGGACCGGAGCTCGAGAAGCTCGCGCTGACCAGCCGCGGCCTTTTGCTGGTCGTCGGCGACAAGCGCAGCGGTCGCTCGAGCACGCTGGCGGCGCTGATCGATCACCGCAACACGACCATGCCCGGGCACATCCTGACGATCGAAGAGCCGATCGATCGCGTGCATCCGCACAAGCAATGCGTGGTCGTGCAGCGCGAGGTGGGCGTCGACACCTGCTCGTACGTCGATGCGCTGCGCACCGCTGTGGGCCAGGCGCCGGATCTGATCTTCATCGGCGAGATCCGCGACGCCGACACGATGGAGAAGGTGCTCGCGCTCTCCGAGGGCGGCCAAGCGTGCTTCTCGACGCTGCACGCCAGCCACGCCAGTCAGGCGATCGAACGCGCGGTGAGCTTCTTCCCCGAAGCGCGCCATGCCGAAATCCGCATGCGGCTGGCACGCGCGTTGCGCGCGGTGATTGCCCAGCGCTTGGTGCGCGCGTTGCCGGAAGGTCGCGTCGCAGCGGTCGAGCTCCTGCTGGACACGCCGCAAATCCGGGAGCTGATCCGCCGCGGCGAAAGCGCTGCTCTCGACCGCGCGTTGGAGCGCGCAACCGACGGCTGCTGCTCGTTCGATTCAGCGCTGCTCGCGTTGTTTTCGGTGGGGCGGATCTCGGCTGACGAAGCGCTCAAGGCCGCCGATCGTCCGCCCAAGCTGCTCGCACGCATCCAGCGCGCCCAACAAGCACTGGAAGGTAGCCGCGTCGTATTGCGCATGGCGTCCGATCCGCACGACGCGCCT
>JAYUYY010000279.1:0-2452 GCA_043752225.1 Sandaracinaceae bacterium
CTCCGCCGGACTTGAGCGAGCCCCTACCCGACAAACGCGCGCGCGTTGCGGAACAGGCGCATCCACGGCGAATCCTCGCCGAGGCCTTCCGGCCGATAGCTCAGCTGCACGCTGCGGAACACGCGCTCGGGATGCGGCATCAGCAACGTCACGCGACCGTCCGCGGAGCAAAGCCCGGTGACGCCGCGCTGTGAGCCGCTCGGGTTGTGCGGGAAGCGCTCGGTGACGGCGCCGTGGTTGTCGACGTAGCGCAACGCGACCAGGCCGCTTTGCTCGATGCGCGCGAGCTGCGTTGCGTCGCGCGGCTCGAGCCGGCCTTCGCCATGCGCGACCACGATCGGAATGCGGCTGCCTTCCATGCCGGTCAACAAGACCGACGGCGTCTTCTGCACCTGCACGGTGACCAGCCGGGCTTCGTAGCGCTCGGATCGGTTCTGCACGAAGCGCGGGAAGTGCGACGCGCCGGGGATCAGCTCGTGCAGGTTGCTCATCATCTGGCAGCCGTTGCACACGCCGAGCGCGAACGTCGTAGGGCGTGCAAAGAACGCTGCGAGCTGATCGCGCGCGCGCGTGTTGAACAAGATTGACTTCGCCCAACCTTCGCCCGCGCCGAGCACGTCGCCGTAGCTGAAGCCGCCGCACGCTGCGAGCCCGACGAAGCGCTCGAGCGTGGTCGCACCGCTCAACAGATCGCTCATGTGCACGTCGACCGTCGTGAAGCCGGCGCGATCGAACGCAGCCGCCATCTCAATCTGACCGTTCACGCCTTGCTCACGCAGGATCGCGACGCGCGGGCGAGCACCTGCCTTCGCATCGCTCGCAAAGCCGAGCGAATCGTTCGCATCGAAGGTGAGCTGCATCGAGAGGCCGGGATCGCGCGCGTCGAGCCGGGCTTCGTGCTCCTCATCGGCGCAGGCCGGCTCGTCGCGCAAGCGCTGCATCGCGTGCGTGGTCTCGGACCACAGCGCGCGCAACGCAAGCCGCGAGGATTCGTAGAGCACCTCGCTCGCGCGGCGAATCCGGACCCGCTGATCGTCGTGCGGCACCGCAACGCGATGCACGAAGTCGCCGAGGCCCGCCTGCTCGAAGCGACTCAGCACCGCGTCGGCATCTTCCGCGCGCACTTGCAGCACCGCGCCCAGCTCTTCAGAAAAGAGCAAACCCAAAAGCGAACCGTGCGACCCGGAGGGGAGCTCCGGCGCGACAGCGCTGCAAACTACCTCACCGAGGTCGATATCCAGCCCGACGCCGCTCGCGAACGCCATCTCCAGCAGCGTGACGAGCAAGCCGCCATCCGATCGATCGTGGTACGCGAGCACGCGGTCTTCATTCGCGAGCGCCTGCACGGTCGCGAAGAATGTCTTCAAGTCTTCCGGCGCATCGAGATCCGGCGGCGTCTCGCCGAGCGCGCCGTACACCTGCAGCAAGCACGAAGCGCCCAAACGATTGCGCCCGCGGCCGAGATCGATCAGCCACAGCTCGGTCGCGCCCACGTCGCGTCGCAGCATCGGCGTAAGCGCGCGGCGGATGTCGGTGACCGGCGCAAACGCGCTCGCGATCAAGGTCATCGGCGCGATCACGCTCTTGGTGGTGTCCTCTTCGCGCCACACCGTGCGCATGCTCAGCGAGTCCTTGCCGACCGGGATCGCGATGCCGAGCGCGGGGCACAGCTCCATGCCGACCGCGCGCACGCCCTCGAACAAGCGCGCGTCCTCGCCGGGGTGACCCGCAGCCGCCATCCAGTTCGCGCTCATCTTGATGTCGGAGAGCTTCGCTACCGGCGCCGACGCGATGTTCGTGATCGCTTCCGCGATCGCCATGCGCGCCGAAGCAGCCGCGTCGAGCAACGCGATCGGCGAGCGCTCGCCCATCGCCATCGCTTCGCCTGCGTAGCCTTCGAAGCCCGCCGCCGTCACCGCAGCGTCCGCGACCGGCACCTGGTACGGACCGACCATCGAATCGCGCGCGATGAGGCCCCCGACGGAGCGATCGCCGATCGTCACCAGGAACGACTTGTCCGCGACCGTCGGCAAGCGCAGCACGCGCTCGATCGCATCGCCTAGCGTGATCCTGGCGAGATCGATCGGCGCTCGCAGCGGCGGCGTGCGCTTGGCGTCGCGCGTCATCTTCGGCGCCTTGCCAAGCAGAATCTCGAGCGGCATGTCGACCGGCGCACCGCCGAGCTGGAAGTCCTCGACTTGCAGTTGACCGTCATCCGTCGCCGTGCCGACGACCGCAAACCGACAGCGCTCGCGCTCGCACAGCGCACTGAACAGCGCGAGCGACTTCGGCTCGATGGCGAGCACGTAGCGCTCTTGCGCTTCGTTGCACCAGATCTCGAGCGGTGACATGCCCGCTTCGTCGATCGGGATCGCGCGCAGCGAAAAGCGTGCGCCGCGCTTGCTCTCATGCACCAGCTCGGGCAACGCGTTGCTCAGACCGCCGGCGCCGA
>JAYUYY010000280.1:0-6431 GCA_043752225.1 Sandaracinaceae bacterium
GCTGCGCTCGCTGCGCTTGGCGAGACCTATCGTCGCCGAGTGATGGATGTACACGTCGTCGCCGACCAAGCGCGCGCCCATGTGCAGGCAGCCGTGATGGCCGATGCGAAAGCGACGGCCAATCTTGGAGTTGTACGGGAGGTCGATGCCGAACGCCGCGATCACCGCGTGGTGCGCGGCGCGGTACGCGATGCTGAGCGGCGCGCGCAGCACATGATTGCGCACCGCCATGCGCGCGTTGCCGAGCCGATGCACGGCGAGCGCCCAGAAGCCGGCGGCGCGCGGGTTACTGCCGTGGGTGCGAAAGTCCTCGGCGAGCAAGGCGAGCAAGCCTATGTCCTCGGGGTTCTCGTTGCGATCACCGGTCGCGAGCGGCTCACCGCGCTTATACGCGAGGAAGGATGCGCGGACGCCTGCGCTGGCTCGAGCTTCGCTCATGTCGGCACGATCCGCGCTGGCACGCCGATCACCATCGCGCGTGGTGGAACGTTCTTCATCACGACCGAGTTGGCGGCGACGGTCGCATCGTGACCGACGGTGATATCGCCGAGCACCACGACGCCCGAGCCGATATCGGCGCGGTCCTCGATCACCGGAAGCTGGCTCGCCTGCTTGCCGCGCATCGGGCCGAAGGTCGTGTCATGGCGAATGTGCACGTCGTTTCCGATCTCGCGCGCGACCAGCAACATACAGCCATTGTGCCAGAGCCGAACGCGACGCCCGACCCGCACGTCACGGGGCAAGTGAATGCCCCAGACCCAATCGACCGCCGTGAACATCACTTGATAAGTGCCATCCAGCGCGGCGCGCGCCGGACCGTTTTGCATCGACTCCGCGCGCCGGCCCAGGCGGTGCGTGATCATCGCCCATAGACCGGGCGCCAGCAGATCGCGCTCGTAGGTGCCGAGGTCTTCGCTCAAGAGCTCGAGCAGGCTCATGTCTTCGGGCAAACGCATGTCTGCGCGCGGCGCCACGCTCGGGTTCATGCTGCTCGGCTTGGGCTCGACGCGCGCTTCATCGGGCTTCGGCCGGCGCGCGAACGCGAGGTCGCGCACGCTCGCCATCACGAAGTCGCTCAGCATGCGCGGACGCGACGGTGCGCCGCGGCCGATCAGCTTGCGCTTGGCGCTGCCGACCAGATGGCCCGCGATCCACGCCGCATCGCTCGCAGCGGCGTATGCGCGACCGTGGTGCTTCAGGTAATAGCGGTGACGCGAATCGAACCAGTATCGCGGCATGCGCTTTTCGTGATCGAGCATGCCGGTCGAGACGCAGCCGATGTGCGTGATCGGCGCGTCGGCGACGTAGAAGCACTTCCAACCCGCGCGTTGCAGGCGACGGCAGTAGTCGACTTCCTCGAAGTAGAGAAAGAACGCTTCGTCGAAGAGCCCGACGGCCTCGATCGCCTTGCAGCGCACGATCATGCTCGTGCCGGGCACCCAATCGATCTCACGATCTTGAGCCGGTGCGGGGATCGAGACGATGTGGCTTGCGAGCGCTCGCGAAAGCGCGCCGACGCCCGCGGTGCTCTCGAGCTCGCTGTACGCGGTCGGAAAGCGAAACGCCGCGCCTTGGCTCGTGCCGTCGGGGCCGTGCACGTGGCTGCCGGCGAGGCCCGCGTCGGGGTTCTCGTCCATGAACTCGACGAGCCGCACGACCGAGCCTTTGTCGGCGAACGCGTCGGAGTTGATCACGTAAAAGTATTCGGGACGGTCTTCGGACGACAGGGCGCGCTCGATCGCGAGGTTGATGCCGTAGCCGTAGCCACCGTTGCGCGGCGCGGACAGCACGGTCGCGCGATCTTCCCAGCCGCGACGCACGGCTTCCTGTTGCAGGTACGCAAACGAGCCGTCGCCGGAGTCGTTGTCGACGACGTACAGATGGCACGTGCCCGTGCGCTCCAGCTCGGCGAGCAGGGCGTCGGCCGCACGCGCGGTCATCTCCGCCGTCCGGTAATTGATGATGATCCCCGCGATCTTCATCTGTTGCTCATTCGCCCGTTTGGCCCGTGTGCAAGACACGAGCATACCCCGGCGGAGCTATGGATCGATCCGCATAGCCTGCCTAGGCCGGATAGATTCGCTGCTGCGGCCTAACAAAACGAGGTGGGGCTAAAACGAGCCTGAACGCTTGGCTCTAGCCGAAAGCTCGGACTCTTCTGGCGCGGGCGAGCGCTCGAGCAGCGCGACAGCCAGCTCATCGATTACAGCATCGAGCTGCTCGCGGTGATGCTCCGGCCCGATCGCGCCGGTCGCGCGCTCTTCTTCCAGCTGCGCTGCGCGAGCGCGCTGCCGCGCTTCGATCGCGGTCAGCGAAATCGCGCCGTTGGCCGCGTTGCGCGCGGCCAGCGCTTGCCCTGATCCGCGCGTGTTGCGGCGCGCGACGGCGACGCCGGCGAGCACCATCCCGAGCGCGAGCGCGACCGCGATGAAGCGCGAAGGACCGGGTCCCGGTATGCCGGTCACGTGCACCACCAGCTTGCGGAACGGCGGGTCGCCGACGCGGCGCTGCATCTCGGTGATCCAGAACCGGCGACCGGCATCGCGTTGCAAGAACGGCTCGGGCATTTCGTCGACGCGCAGCTGCAGGCCTTCGGGCGCGTCGGCGATCACGCGATACGCAAACGTGATCCACGGCAGGCCGACCTCGAAGCTTGCGTCGGAGCCCGTGATCGGCAGGTCGAAGCCCCAGAGCAAGGTGGTCTCGCCCGGCAGCACGGAGCCCTCGATGGTCAGGCCGCCCTCGCCTTCTTTCACCTGCTGATCGCCCATCGACTCTTCCGTCTGCACACCGGTGAAGCCGGCCGGTAGAACCACCTTGGCCCCCCCCTTCGGGAACACGTAGGTCTGACCGCCGAGGTTGAGCAGGCGCGACTGCTGGATGATCTTGAGCCGATCGTCCTTGAGCTCGACCGACGTCGCGCCGACGTACAGCACGACCATGCGCTCATCGCGCGTCACGGGCAGACGGCGGATCGTGACCTCGTAGCCGCTCGCGGCAGGTAGCCTAAAGGGGCTACTCGAGTACTTCGCGCCGTCGAACGGGATGTTGATCCGAAAGGCCTTTTGATCGCCGGTCGGTAGACCGCTGAATGTGAACGAGCCGTCCGCAGCCGTGCGGCCGGGCTTGGTCTCGCGATCGCCGTTCGAGCTCATGATGCCGAGCGCGATCTCCGCGTTCGCGACCGGCGCGTCCGCTTGATCGATCACGCGCACGCGGATGCTGCCCGGCGGCACGCTCGGATCGGGGCGCTCTTCGCTGATCGGCTTGGGTGCGGCTTTGCCGCTGTGCGGGTTGTCCGCGTGCGGACTTCCGCCGTGCAGCTCGTCCGCCGGTGCTTGTGCGGGTTGTGCTTGCGCGGGTTGTGCTTGCGCAGGCGCTGCGATCGACGACGCGCATGCAAGCCCGAGCGCGCAGAGCAACGCGATCTTCTTCATGACGCGGCCTCGCTGGTCAGCTGCGCGCCGCATTTCTTGCAGAACACCGCGTCAGCGTCGTTTGCGGTGCTGCACTGGGCGCACATCCCTGCGATCGCTGCGGCGGGCGTTGCCTCGACGCTCACCGGCGCTTGATCGCTTGCGCCGAGGCGCTTGCGGGCTTCTTCACGAAACGGTGCGAGCTGATCGTCGAGCTGGGCGAGCAGCTCGCGCGCGCGCGCTCGGTACTGCGCTTCGAGGCGCTCGAAGTCGGAGGCCGAGACCTTGCCGAGCTCGTGCTCGAAGCGCACGTCGCGGATCGCTTGCAAGAGCGCGTTCTTCTGCTGCACGAGCGCGTCGCGCTCGGCCAAGCGCGGGCTCGCGCTGGTGCCGAGCTGCGGGCCGCCATCGACGAGCAGCGCGCGCACGCTCTGCCACAACGCGGTGAGCGTTGCGACGATCGCGAAGCCGGCCAGTGAGGCCAGGAGCAGCGGCAATACGGAATCCATTCGAGCTCGCCCTACGCGTCCTCGTCCAAGCGCTTGATCTCGCGCTCGAGCTTCGCGTCGTATGTCGCAGCGTGTTGAGCGCTCTCGACGATCGGTGCAGGTGCGCCTGCGAGCACGGCTTTCGGTTTGGCCCAGCGCCGCCCCCAACGCACCAGCTGCACGGCCATCAGCGCGATCGCTGCGAGCGGCACAGCCCAGAGCATGCGGTCCATGCCTTTATCGGAAGGAATCGCGATCGACTGCGGGCCGTGCTCCTTGCGGTAGGCCTCTTGGATCTGCATCGGCGTCTTGCCGGCTGCGAGATCGGCGCGCAGCTGCTCGCGCACGTCCTCGGCCCAGGAGCAGATGCAACTCGAGAGCGGCAAGCGCTGGCAATCGCCGCACTCGCACAACAGCCGCGAGAAGAGCTGGCGCTCCTCGGCGTTGGTCATCGTCACCGAGCCGGCGTGCAGCGAGCTCGAGCCGTCGCTCTGCGCGCGCGCAAACGCCGGCGCGGCAAACCACAGCGCGGCCAAGGCGATCAGCAAGAAGATCGCGGTGGTCGCAGCCGATGGCAGCGCAAACTTGCGACGCGCGGGCGCGCGCGCTTCGCCGAGCACCTCGCGCACCGAAGGCGCCATGCTGAGGCCGGTGCCGAAGATCAGCATCAAGCCGCCGATCCAGATCCAGGCCACGAACGGCCGCACGATCACGCGGAACACGCCGACCTTCGTCTCCGGGCTGACCGAGCTCATGATCGCGTAGATGTCTTCGCTGGCGGTGGTGCGGATCGCGACCTCGGTGGTCGCGGTGCCCTGCGGCTTCTCGTAGATGAACTTGGCGGGCGACAGCCGATCGATCGCCTTGCCGTCCTTGAGCAGCGTCAGGTCGGTGAAGACCATGCGCTTGGCAGGATCGACTTCCATGCGGCTGCCTTCGTAGCGCAGGCCAAAGCCGCCGACCTCGAGCACCTCGCCGGGCCGCAACGCGGACTCCTTGTCCTGGTCGTACGCAGCGCCGGTGAAGCCGAAGTACATCGCGACCAGGCCCAGGTGCACGCAGTATCCGCCGTAGCGACGCTTGGCGCGGCTCACCAGCTCGTAGAACGCGATCGGTGCGCTCTCGCCTGCGTTCTTCATGCGTATCGAGGTGCCGCGCCAGACCTCTTGCAGGTGTCCGACCAACACGAACGTGCACACGGTGGTCGCGAACAGCGGCGAGGTGCCGTAGATCGCGGCGAGCACCTTGCCGGTCATCGTGTCGTAGATGCTGTCGCCCGCGACGAACGCCGGGTAACCGAGCTGGCCGCCGATGAAGATGTGCAAGAGCACCATCACGAGCGTCGCGATGCCGGGCACGAGCACCACGCGGTAGAGCTGCGCCGCAGTCGACTTGCGCCACGCGAGCAGCGGACCGATGCCGGTCAGCGACAAGAGGATGAGGCCGAGCGGGATCATCCACTTGTTGTAGAAACCGGGGCCGACCGTAACGGTCTCGTTGCGCACGGCTTCGCTGATCAAGGGCCACGTCGTCGCGAGCAGGACGAACGTCAGCATGCCCATCAAGATCCAGTTGTTGAGCAGGAACACGAAGTCGCGGCTCAACAAGGAGTCGATGCGGTGCTCGGCGCGCAGCATCGGCAAGCGCCAGATGATCAGCGCCGCGCATACGCCCACGAGCAGCACCATGTACCAAACGAAATAGATGCCGATGCTCGAGCGCGCGAACGAGTGCACCGAGGCGATCATCCCGGAGCGCGTCAGGAACGTGCCGAAGATGGTCATGAAGAACGTGAGGCAGAGCAGAAACACGTTCCAGACTTTGAACATCCCGCGGCGCTCTTGGAGCATCACCGAGTGCAGGTACGGCGTGCCCGCGAGCAGCGGCATGAAGGCTGCGTTCTCGACCGGATCCCAGGCCCAGTAGCCGCCCCAACCGAGCTCTTCATACGACCACAGCATGCCGAGCACGTTGCCGGTCGCGAGCGACACGAACGCCCAGAGCGTGAAGCGGCGCGAGGCCTTGATCCATCCGTCGTCGAGCCGCCCTGTGACCAGCGCCGCGATCGCGAAGGCGAACGGCACGCTCCATCCCGTCATGCCGAGGTACAGCGTCGGCGGGTGGATCATCATCCAGTAGTTTTGCAGCAGCGGGTTGAGCCCCTCGCCATCGGGCGACGCGCCTGCGACCGACGTCGCGAACGGGTTCGCGGCGAACAGCATGAGCACGCCGAAGAACATGATGATGCTCATCATGGTGGCCATGACCATCGGCGCGAGCTCGGGCAGGCGCTTGCGCAGCGAGAACGCGGCGAGCGCCGCGTAGCAGCCGAGCAAGAAGGTCCACCACAAGAGCGAGCCGTCTTGGCCGCCCCATAAAGAGGCGAGCAGGTAGTACCAGGGCATCGCGCGATCGCTGTAGCGACCGACATAGCGGATGCGGAAGTCGTGCGCCTGGAACGCGTACGCGAGCACCAGCACGGCAACGCCGATCAGCGCGGCGGTCGCGTACACGCCCATCCGCGCTG
>JAYUYY010000281.1:0-2445 GCA_043752225.1 Sandaracinaceae bacterium
CGGCCACTGTCTTATCGGCAGTTGAGCAGAAGGCGTGCCACTCGCTCAAGCCGCGCACGGAACACGCGCGTCATCGCTGCGGTGACGCAGATTCTGCGGGTGCGACATGCGTTTCCGCAGAATTTTCGCGCGATGGAGAGGACTCACCCGCTTCGGCCGACTCCGCCCCCCTGGCACGCCTCTTTCATAGAGCGCTCCCGAACCCCAGCGCAGGAGCTGCTCATGAAATCGTTCTCGAAGATTCTCGTTGCTCACGACTTCTCCGAACACGCGCGCCGCGCGGTGGAGGTCGCAACTGATCTGGCGCGCCGCTACGACGCGAGCCTCTCGATCATCCACGTGCAGCAACTGGTGCAGTACACGGCGCCGGACGTGTTCCCGTCGACGTCGTGGGAGCAGCTCGGCAGCGTCTTGCTCAAGGTCTCGAAGGAGCAGCTCGAGCAAGCGCAGCAGCACGCGATGACGCTCAGCAACACGCCGATCACCGCCGACCTACTGCACGGCTCGCCGGTGCTCGAGATCACGCGCTACGCGCGCGACGGGGGTTTCGACTTGATCGTGATGGGCACGCACGGCCGCACCGGCATCGCGCGCGCGGTCGTGGGCTCGGTCGCCGAGCGCGTCGTGCGCACCGCACCCTGCGCGGTCCTCACCGTCCACGTTCCCGCGCCCAAGGGCTGAAAGTCGAACCCATGACCATCCTCGTCGGCATCGACTTTTCTGAGCATTCCGAGCGTGCGCTGCAAGCGTCCGCGCGCCTGGCCGCCCGCATGGGCCAGCCGCTGCGGCTCGTGCACGCGCTCGAGTGGAGCGTCGAGCAGGACTCGGAAGCCAGCAAAGCGCACTTCAGCGAGCTGCAGATGCGCATGCAACAACGCGCCGCGCACGCGCGCACGCTCGGCGCGCAAGCCGAGGCCGAGGTCGCGAGTGGATCGCCCGATGTCGTCTTGCTCGACGCGGCGCGCCGCCACCACGCGCAGCTCGTGGTCGTCGCGGCGCTTGGCGCGCGGCGCGAGCACGCGGTGCTCGGTAGCCACGCCGATCGCTTGGCGCAAGCGTCTCACGTGCCGGTGCTCGTCGTGCGCGATGCGGCGGCGTTCGAGGAGTTCGCGGCCGGGCGGCGTCCGCTGCGGATCGTGCTCGGCGCCGATGACTCGATGTGCTCGCGGCGCGCGATGCAGTGGGTCGAGGCGCTGCGCAAGCACGGACCGTGCGAGGTGATCGCCATCCACTTGTTCTGGCCGCCGGCGCATTTTCAGCGGCTCGGGCTCGGTGGCGTCCGCAACTACCTCGAGCCTGACTCGCTCGTGAGCGAGCAGCTCGCGCGCGAGCTCGGCGAGCACCTGTCGTGCTCGACCGAGAGCTCGAGCCTCAAGGTCCGCCTCGAGCCGCACCTGGGCCGCGTCGGCGATCGCCTCGCGAGCCTCGCGGCGGAAGAGCGCGCCGACTTGATCGTCGTGGGCTCGCACGCGCGCACGCCGGCCGGGCGTTTCCTCGAAGGCTCGGTGTCGCACGCGGTGCTGCGCAGCTCGCGAATCTCGGTCGCGTGCGTGCCTGCGCCTGAGACCGTGAAGCACACGGTCAGCGCGCCGCACTTTCGCAACATCGTGGTCGCGACGGACTTCTCGCTCGAGGGCAACGCTGCGGTGACGCTCGCCTACGGCCTCGCTCCGCAAGGCGCGACGGTGCACCTCGTGCACGTGGTGCCGAACGTACCGCGGTCCTCGATTACGCCCCACGACATCTTCCTCGATTCGACCTCGATCCGCACCGATGGCCCGCGCGAGGCGGCGCGCCAGCAGCTCGTCGAGCTGATCCCGAACGGCGCGCTTGCGGCCCACAAGAGCTCGCGCGTGCACCTCTTGGAGTCGGCGGAGCCGGCGATGGCGATCGCGCAGGCAGCCGAGCGGCTCGACGCGGACGTCGTGTGCGTCGGCACGCACGGGCGCAGCGGTATCGCGCGCGCGGTCCTCGGCTCAGTCGCGCAAGCGGTCGTCAGTCACACCAAGCGGCCGGTGCTGCTGGCACAAGCACCTCTCGAGTGAACGCGATGCGCGCCTTGCCATACTTGGCGCTCGCATGCCTAGCGCTCGCGTGCCTCGCGCTCAGCGCATGCGCGGGCGAGAGCTATCGCAACGGCATCTACGAGGACGACCAAGTGCGCTATCGCGCGGCCGCGCCCGCCCCGCAGTGGCGGCGCGTGGAGGTGGAGGAGAACGACCTTGCTTTCCACCGCAAAGGGCTCGGCACGATCAGCGTGAACTCGACCTGCATCCACTACGAGGACGTGCCCGCGATCGCGCTGGTTAACCACCTCCTATTCGACACTAACGCGCGGCAATTCATCACCGAAGAGACCGTGACGCTCGACGGTCGCGGGGCACATCATGTGGTGGCGCGCGTCGAGCTCGATGGTGTGCCGATCGAGTTCGAGGTCTTCCTGCT
>JAYUYY010000282.1:0-6411 GCA_043752225.1 Sandaracinaceae bacterium
TCCGCGGCCCAACCCGCGCGGATCGCCACCGCTTCGCCGAGCTAGACGCTCGCATTCACCTCGGGCACGACGACCGTCATCGACAGCGGACCGCCGGCCTCGTGAAAGATCGTGCTCGCGGCCTCGACGCTGAGCTGCGCGTGCGCACGCGCGGTGACCGTCGCGCATGCGACGAACAGCGTGACGCTCAGCAGGCGCGCGAGCAGGCTCAGTTGCACCCACAGCCTCCACCGCGCGTACTGCCGCCACCGCTTGCGCCTTCGCGGTTGTCGAGCACGTGCTGATCGTGCGCGCGCGTCGCGCCACCGCTCGTGAACGCCATGCCGGGCTCAGCCAGGTGCTCCTTCTCCTCGGGTCGCACGGTCGCGCACGCTGCAAACGCACAGGCGCACGTCGCGAGCAGCATCGCGCTCGCGAGCTTCCGCCCGAGACCCAACCCACGGCTCCGCGAGCGCGACTTAAAAGAAGACGGCAAGGCCAAAACTGATCTCCTCTCGCGTGACGTACCGATCGGGCTCGATGAACGCGTGCGTTCGTCCCTCGACGCGCAACGTCAGGCCGTAGCGCAAGCTCACGCGCATGCCGATCCCCGCGCTGAACGTCGCGATGCTGCCGCGCTCGAGCAAGAACGTATCGGAGTTTGGGCTGCTCGCCGTGATGCCGGCTTGCAGCGTCGCGAAGACATCGAGCGGTGAGCGCGGAAAGAAATTCACGATCGGCCCGAACGTCGCGAGCATCAGGCGTCCCGAGCGCGCGACCGCGATGCCGCCGCTGACCTCGAGCCCGAAGGCCGGATCGATCAAGTAGCCAACGCGCGCGCCGAACAAGCCGCCGCCACCGAGCGCACCACCGATGATCGCGATCTCGCCATTTGCGAGCGGTAAACCGGAAGGCGAAAGCAGCCAGAGCAGCGGTCGCTCATCGGGTGCATCGCTCTGATCGACGCTGTAGGTCTGGACCGCATCGCCGAGCAAATAACCTTGTCGACCATCCGCGAGCTCGATGCGCAGCCAGAAGCCGCGCGTCGCACGACCGCGCAATCGAAACGCTTCACCGCGCTCCGCGGTATGCACACGGCGATAGCCGGACCCCGGTCCGCTGTACACCGGCGTGCGCTCCACCATCACACGCGCGACGACCACCGCATCGGCGCGAGCTGAAACGCTGATGCATAGACCCGAAACGACGAGTGCAGCCGCGAGCAAGAGCCGCCTTGCAAGAGCGCTCACCGCGCGCGGCTCGATGGAAGGAGCGCTCATTGCGCTCCTTGGGCAATCCACTCTGCGATCAGCTCGGCCGCCGGATCCTCGGAGCCGAAGATCGTGCGCGGATGCGCGGCGCGTCCGGTCGGCCGCAGATAGAACGGGCTCGTCTCGGGATCCGCTTGCACCACGAAGCGCACCGCTTCGAAGTTGCGCTCGATGTCATCGGGCACGCTGCCGGTGATCTCGTTCTCTGCGTTGCACGGTGGGTCGTCCGTGACGTCGATCAAGCGAAACGCCGAGCGGCTGCTGTGACAGCTCTCGCCGTTCATGCCGGTCGCACATGAGTGGCGCGTGAGGACCTCAGGCTGAATGCGACAGACGAACGTCTCTTCGTCGAGCGCGATGTCTGGCGGGATGATGTCGCTGCCGAGATCGATGCTACCGAGCAGCCCGTTGTCCGACGTGGATGTGCAACCCGCGCAAAGGCTGAACGCGGCTATCGCGATTAGCGACGCGCGCTGCGCCGCACGTGCAGACATGCTCTTCGCAGCGCGGCTCACGCAGGCGACATGCACGCGCGTGATCGTAGGCAACGCGCTCGCGACCGGTCAACGGAAACGCGTGTTACAAGCGCAAGCGTACCAGCCATGGAGCGCCCACCTTCGCCGTCTTCATCGCAGCCTGAGCCAAGCGAGCTTGGGGGGGGCGCTCGACGCGATGCTCCGAGCCCGCGTGCGCCGCGCCGCATTGCAAGCACGCGGATCGGGCCGCTCGCCGGGCTCGCTTACCCGTTGCGCGGCGCGCGCCTCATCTATCGCGAGCAGCTGCAGCTGGCGCGCTATTGGGCGCCCCCGCTCGTGCTCGCGGCATTCTCCATGGGGTTTGCGGTTTGGCTCGTGCTCGATCATCGCAACGCGCTGATCGCAATGGTCTGGCCGACAGTGCCGACCGACGCCGGCTTTGTGGGCGTCGCGCTGCGCGCCTCCTACTGGCTCGTGAGCATGCTCGTGACGATCGGCGCGCTCGGGCTCTCGCTGGTGCTCGCGACATTCGCGGCTCAGCTCGTGGGCGCACCGTTCCACGATGCGCTCAGCGAAGCCGTCGAAGCCCTGCACTCAGGCGTCCGCGCTCCGACTTTGAGCCTCCCTGCGCTCGCACGCGACGCGCTGCGCTCGGTGCAGTTGGTCGTCGTGAAGCTCGCGCTGTTCGTTGCGCTCATGCTGCCGCTTGGGATCGTAAGCTTGCTCGTGCCCGTCGTCGGTCCACTGCTCTACGCAGGGCTCGGCTTCGCGCTCACGGTGGCGTTCGTCGCGCTCGATCACGTCGACTGGGCGGCCGCGCGCCACGGCTTTTCGGTATGCGAGCGCCTCGCCCTCTTGCGAGCGCATCCGCTCGCGATGGCAGGCTTCGGCGCATGCGCGTGGGCGATGCTGTTCGTTCCGCTCCTCAATCTGCTGCTGACGCCCGCGGCGGTTGCGGGAGGAACATTGCTGTTCCTCGAAATGACCTCGACGCTGTCCCAGCATGAGGCTACGAAGGCAGTGCGATGAGCGCGAAGCGCGCGTCTCTCGCTACCGAATCGCGAAACCTTCGTTGCATTCGTGAAGTCATCGCAGTCGGCGGGCGTCGCAGCGCGGTGTACGCCAAAGTCTTGCCCTTGAGCGTGTCTGACGCTTGGTCTACGGTGAACGACTTGTGGGCAAACAGGGTATTCGTCAGGAGGAGCTCATGCGGCGCGTGCTGTCCGGTCTGCTGATTGTGCTGGTTGCGTTCGCGGTTGCGGCTTCGGGTGCGGAGGCCCAGAAGAAAAAGAAGAAAGCCGGCAAGCGTGCCGAGAATGCTCCCCCGAGCGCCGAGATCGCCAAGTCGATGTCGGACGTGAAGTGGGGCATGAGCAAGGACGAGGTCGAGAAGGTCTTCATCGACAAGATCAAAACGAAGTATCGGCCGCTCATCTCCAAGACTAAAGACGCTGTCGAAGAAGACCGTCTGCGTCAGGTCGCCAAGCAAGAGCTCGGTCGGATCCGCGAGGGGTACGTCGAGTTCGACGGTCGCTCGACGGGCTGGGACGTGAGCTTCTTGAAGGGCGAGTTCACGCACAAGAACGATGAAGCGATGCTCGTCGTGCGGGACGAGAACTCGCAGAACTTCTACTTCTTCATCGGAGGCAAATTGTGGAAGTGGTACAAAGCCTTCGACGCAGCCGTATTCCCTGCGAATAATTTCGCGACGTTCGCGACCGCGGTGCAACGCCGGTTCGGCACTGCGAAGGAAGCCAAAGGCTCGCTGCGCCCCGGCGATGCCGAGCATCAATGGCTCGAGTGGCAAGACGAAAGCACGCGGCTGCGCGCGGTCGACGAGACCGATTTCTACGGCTTCTACTGCTTGGTTTTCGAAGCTAAGGACACGCTCGGCAAGCTTGCGAAGCTGCGCACGCACGAGGCCGATTCCGGCGACAAGAAGCACGCGCTGGTCGATGCGGTGACGAGCGATGACACCTCGGCCGAAGACGCGGACGACAGCGTGAACATCGTGGATCGACTGACCGGCAAGATTCGTCAGCGTGAAGATGCGCCGGCTCCGCAGGAGCAAGCGGCCACTGGCTCAGGCAAGAAGGGCAAGTCGAAGGCGCCGGCATCCGCGAGCAGCTCCGGCGTGGACTCGTCGGACGACCCGCTCTCGGGTCTGTGATCGCGTAGCGCGTGCGCGAACGCGCAACGCAGCACCATCCAATGAAGGCGCGCTGAGCTCGATGCTCGGCGCGCCTTTTTGCTGTGGACGCCAGCCAAGCGCGCCGGTCGTCACCGCGCCGGCCGTCACCGCGCCGATTGTTATCGCGCCGCTTGTTACCGAGCGACTACGCGCACGTCGGTGCCGAGAACTCGCCGGAGCACCGGCGTAATAACGCCTTCGAGCGTGTAGGGCTGACCGGGACAGCCGGAGCAGACCCCCGAAAGCCGAACCACCACGGTGCGTTCGTCCGCTTCGAGCAGCTCGATGCTGCCGCCATCGGCGCGAATCAGCGGCTCAATATACTCCCGAATGGCCGCTTCGATTCGTTCGCGCATCGCGGCGATCATACCCCGGCTGGAGAGTTTGCGTCACCGAAAGGCACGCCGCGCGTTGAGCGCTGGTCGGCCGCCGCTCGGTCGACGGAAAAAGCAGAGGCCGCGACAGTTGCCCGCCGCGGCCTCATTCACGTGCAGCGCACGTTGACTTCTACTGCTCGAGCGCTGCGATTTGCCCAAGCTCTTTGATCAGGCGACCTTGCAGCTCGAGCGTGCGCTCCATCAAGCCGGTGGCCATCACCAAGTCGCCGCGTAGATCGCCGAACAGGTTCGCCGCGCCGCCGAGCTGCGCCATGCTGCGGCCCTTGTCGACGCCGATCACGTACTGGTCGTACTTCTCGCCGAAGTCCTCTTGGCCGATGTAGAGCTTGCGCTCGACCTCGCGACCACCTTCACGCGACGACACCATCATCATCGGCGCGGGGTCTTCGTCCTTCTCTTTTTCCTTCGCCTCGGCTCCCGTTTCGTCCGCCGGCTTGGCGCGCACAATGACGATGCCGCCCGACATCATTTCGCCGGTCTTCGCCATGACGATACCGAACTCGCTCGCCATGAGCTGGTCAGCGGCGAGGGCCGCCTTGTCGAGCGCTTCGCGCTTGCGCTCGCCCGTGGTCTTGCCGCCGAGCGTCTCGAACGTTTTCCAGAGCAAGTTGATGTTGTTGTAGTACTCGAACAACGCGTCGACGGTCTGGGTCGGGAACGCGAGGTAGCGGCGGCGAGCGAACTCGTCCGCCGAAAACGGATGCTTGAGCTGGACCAGCGCTTCGATCGACGCGTAGTCGATCTTGGCTTGCTTGCCGGCTCCGCCCTGCGATGCGTCGATGGCTGCCTTCAGCTTCGACTTGGCGACCTCGACCGTCTTACCCACGTCGTTGACGCGAGCGTAGATGTCCTTGCCGTCGCGGACCGCCATGCTGAACTGCTTGCGCTCAGCGATCGTGCTGCCGACGCTGAAGCCAGCCACCAAACCGAGCGTGATGCCGATCAAGACCAGCACGATGTTGCGCGTGTTCGACTTTCGGCCGATCTCGTCTTCCTTGACGGCCGAATCGTCGATGACGAGCCGGACTTTGCGCTCCATCATCGCCGAGGGCGCAGCGATGTCGAACGGACTGCCGGCCGCGCGCGCTTGCGGGGCCGCTGCGGCATGCGCCGCCGGGTGACCCATCGGCGCAGCGTGTTGGGGGCGCGGTGCCGCAAACGCAGGCGTCGGCACGCTGTTGTTGCGCGGGCTGCTGAGCGGCGGACCGCTCATCGGGCTCGGCCCGCCAAGCGGGTTGCCCAACCGCGGCGGTGGCATGGAGCCGCCCAACGTCGGTGGAGGCAATGAGCCGCCCGGCATGGGCGGCGCGGAACCCAGGGGGGGCATCGATCCGCCCGCTTGACCGGGGGTAATCGTGCGACCCAGGCGGGCCTTCAGGTTCTTGATATCACGCGGTTTATTGGACGGTTCTGCCATTCGCGCAGCCTTGCTCGATAACGCTCGCGTCGCGGAAACACCCGTGCGCCGGTGCACGAGGCGTAACCCGCTTTGCACAGCCAAACGGGGGAGGAGGGCAAGGTATCTGCGCGCAACGAAGTGTGTCAAGCGGCGTATTCAATGCCTAAATTCGATAGTAGTTACAAATGTTTACGGGTCATTTTGTAGGCCCATTTTCAGCGTAAGTGTGCAAACAGTGTGCAGTTGTGGGTCATGTTCGCCCGCTGTCGGTGCTTCCTTGGAGCTGCGGCTCGGCGCGCATAGAGTGCGCACGCCGTGCAATCGCTCTCGTTCGATTCCCTCATCGCCCCGGCGCCACCGAGCTCCGGCCGCTCCTCCTTGGCTTATCGCGCGCTCGGGTCGGGGGCTCCGGTTTTGTTCTGCGGCGGCCTCGGCGCGGGCCCCGTCGGGTTTCGACCGCAGCTCGCGCATCTTGCGGACCGCTATCGCTGCATGACGTGGTCGTATCGGGGGCTGAGCACCGGCGCAGCGCGCGACGGTCAGCCGCTGGTCCCGAGCATCCGCGACCATGCGGCGGACGCGCTGGCGATCTTGGATGCAGAGCGTGCACCGCGCACCGCTGTGATCGCGTGGTCACTTGGAGTTCAGGTGGCGCTCGAAGCATTTCGCGCTGCGCCCGATCGCATCGCGCTCTTGG
>JAYUYY010000283.1:0-2437 GCA_043752225.1 Sandaracinaceae bacterium
AGCTCGCGCTTGCGCGAGGCGATGAACAGCGCGACCACGACCGCGACGCCGGCCGTCCCGCCCCACCAGCGCAGCGGCGTGCTCGCCTTGATGTGCGGACCGATGAACGGCTGGAGGTTGCTCAATGTGCGCTGCGCGGTTTGCCTGCTGAACGGAGCCCAAGCCAGCGATCGCGACTTGGTGCGATTGAAGCTTGGGTCGAGCGTCAGGCGCTTGATCGCGGTCTGCACGATGCCGACGTGCGCGATTGGAACATCACGCTTCTTCGCTTCGGTCCAAATGTTGTACGCAAGACAGCTGCCCGCGAGCGCGATCGCGAGGATGCACGCGCGGCTCGGCGTGCCGAACGCGATCCGCTTCAGCGTGTCTTTGGCCGTGATGCCCTGCGCGCGCGCCGCGAGCAACGCGCGCACGAGCTCGACGCTCCACCAAACCCCGAGCACCGCGAACGACGCGTAGCCGCGCCCCATGAGCACCGCGATCGCACTGGCGATCAAGACGAAGCGGTGGTTTTGCGTTCGGTACCAACGCGCGATCGCCCACAAGAGGCCCATGAAGCCGAGCAACGCGGCTTGATCGAAGTGGATCATGTCGCGATAGGTGACGAGCAGCCTGCCCGAGCCGGCCAGCGCAACGGCCGCGACCGCGAGACCCAGCGGTAGCTCACATTCGATCAAGAACGCGACCGCCATCAATAAGGAGAGCACATACAGCAGGTTCATCGCCTGACGCGCGACGTAGATCTGGTCTCCGCGTGGGAGCTCGAAGGTGTTGAGCAGCACGTGCATGCCCACGCTGAAGAACACCGGGTAGCGATCGAAGTAGGAGTACCCGTGCCGTCCGTCCGGCTTTATGGCGTGGAGCGAGTAACCCACAAAGCCGTTGCTGGGCGTTGCGTGATCGATGACCGCCATCACGTTGGCGCTACACCAACCTCGATGGCCTTTTTCGAAGCCGATGTCATAGGCCTGATTGACGAAGACGAAAGCGAGCGTCACGCCCAGCATGCAAATCGCCGCGAGCTCCTGCTTTCCAAGTCGCTTCAGCATGTTCGCGCGGTGTTGTATGGGCCGCGTCTGGACCGGTCAAGCATCGCGGGAGTCGCACTTCGAGGCGCGTGAGCGCCCGCGACGGACCGGACCTAAGCCCAGGGTGGCAGCGGGCAATCGAGCGCGTCGCAGACCGCGTGCATGAGCGCGCTCTCGTCGTCGGTCACTTGACGGTCGTGGAGGACGCAATGCGCGACCGCGTCGATCACGCTGCCCATGTGCTTGGGCGCAAGGCCGCGCAGCTCCATCAGCGCGTTCGACAGACCCAAGATCGCGCGCTCGCTGTTCGCGATCATCGTGAGCTTCAAGCCGGGCAAGCGCGCTGCACCCGCGGCGAAAGCGCGCTGCGATACGGCGGGATCCTCGGCGCCCGCGTATGCGATCAGCGAGAGCGTGAGCTGCAGCTCTGCGCGCACGGCTGCGAGCGTGCGATGCCGGATGCGCGCGTGTTGGTGCGGCGTCTGCTCGTGCAGGCGCATGCGCAGCGTCTCGGCGACGACGTGCTCGAAGATCGAGCTCGCATCGTCGGTGTCGATCAGCGCCTGGACGGTGCGCGAGAACGAGGCGCGTTGCTCGGGGCTGAGCTCGCGCAGCGCGGGCAACAACAAGCTGAGCAACGTAAAGCGTCGCGAGCGCGGGATGCCGCGTACGTCGGCGAGCCAGCGCCGCATCTCGACATCGAGCGATGCCGACGCGAGGCGGTGGATGTGCTCGCGCTGGCTGTGTTGCAGCGTTGGATCTTCGGAGAGCATGAGCGCGAACACGATCGCGGCGGCGGAGAACGGCACGCGGCCGGCTTCGACGAGCTCTTGCGGCAACGCTTTGATCTGCGCTTCGGCGCGCGTGAAGTCGCGCTCGTCGGCGGTGCCGATGCTGGCGACCACGCTGCCGGGATCGCTGCTGCGATCGGCGCTCTGCGCGATGCGCCCGTGCGCAGGGCTCATCAAGCTCTGCACGAACGAATCCTCGGGCTCTGCGATGCCGGGGCCGACTTCGGGAAACTCGCCGCCGAAGCTCGGATCGACGCGCCGAATGCGATTGGCCAGCGGGGGATGCGTCGTCATCCAGCCGCCGCTGAACAGGTTCTTGTGGATGTCGCCGAAGAAGAAGTGGCTGGCTTCTTCCGCGCGGGTCGACGAGACGTGCGCGCCCGCGGGCCAGCCGCCGATCTTCTTGAGCGCGCCGGCGAGGCCTTGCGGGTTGCGCGTAAACTGGACCGCCGATGCGTCGGCGAGGAACTCGCGCTGCCTGCTCACGGCGGCTTTGATTAGCTTGCTGAAGAGCTCGCCGACGAGCCCGATCAGGTACACGCCGATGCCGACCGCGACCAGCCACGCGCCCGAGGAGCCGTGCTTGCGCCTCGAGAGAAAACTGCGCTGCGTGCTGCT
>JAYUYY010000284.1:0-6395 GCA_043752225.1 Sandaracinaceae bacterium
GGATCCAGTCGGCTGGCAGGCCGCGATCTACGATCATTATCAAGCAATGGTCGGCGCGCTCGTGCACAAGCTGCAGCGCTCCGCGAATCAAGCGACGCAAGGCGAGTGGCTGGGCGGCAGCACGTACACGTTCGACGTGTGGCTCGGCCATCCGCACGCAGACGCCGCGCTGGGCTTGCTCTCGAAGCTGCGCGCACAAGCGGCCGCGCTACGCGAGCAGATCGAGCTCTACAACGCAGCACATGCAAATGAACGCGCGCGTGCGAGCGACGCCTTCCGCGTCGTCACGTACGTCGGGCAAAACACGATCGGGTTTAGGGAGGATGGCGACGATGACCAGAAATAGCTTCGTGCTCGGGCGGATCTTCGCGTGCGCATGCGCGTGCATCGGGCTCGCATCGGCGAGCGCGGCTTGCAGCACGAGCACGCTGATGGGCGTCGGCGGCGAGACCAACTGGCTCGAGAGCTGCGACGACAGCGCGAGCTGCGGCGAGCACGGTGGCTGCATCTGCGGCCTGTGCAGCGAGAGCTGCGAGAGCGACGACGAGTGTCCGAGCGGCCTGGTCTGCAAAGCGTCCGACAGCACGCTCGTCACCAGCGCGTGCGGCGCGAGTCATTCGAGCGGCATCTGCGCGCCGATGTGCGAGCAGGATGAGGACTGCGGCACGGACCAAGAGTGCGTTCAGCAAGCCTGCTCGCCGCTGCCTCAGAGCTTCGCCGATGCCAGCATGACCGACACCGACGAGGGCGACGCGAGCATCATCGGCAACAGCAACGTAGGCGACGGCAACGGCCCGTACATCATCGCGGCGACGCCGCCTGAAGCGGACTGCAGCGTCTCGGCTCAGAGCGATGCGATCATGGCGAACGGCGTGTTCGACATCGATCAGGGCGCAGGCGGCGCGTGCGACAGCCCTTATCGCGTCAACTTCAGGTTCGCGAGCTACGAGCCGGGCGTGCTGCAGCTGTATGGCACGCAGGTCACGCTGCGTGACACGCGGCAAAGGGCGATCATCTTCGATCAGACGATTCCGCCGTTACCCAATCCGTTCGAGTCGGTGTCGAGTCGAACGGTGTTGCCGCCCGACGAAGGCGGTCACGTCGAAGGCGTGCTGCAGATCGAGCTCGTGCCGTCCGCATATGGAGCACAGCTCTCAATGTTCGAAGGTCAGCAGCTCCTGGCCGAGATCAACGTGCTCGCGCGAGACGCCGATGGCCACGCCGTCGACTTCCAGCCCTTCATTTTCCCGATCGACATCTGCGACCGCTGCCTCGCGGTCTGCTTGGCCGACCTGCCACCGGATCTCGATACCGCCGAGATCTACGGCGACCAGTGTCCCGATAACGCGGGCGCAGACGGCCGCATCTGCATCGACCCCGATTGCTGAGCGCGCCGTGCGCGCGAGCGTACAGCGGGCCTTTCAGTCGTTCCTGCGCTTGCGCCAAAGTCCCCGGTCAACACCTTGAAGGAGGTTCCGTTGGTCGCGAGCAGTAGCACCGTTTCAGCAGCGCGTTTCCTGGTCCTCACAACCCTCGCCATCGCAGGCATGCTCAGCGGTAGCGAAGCCGCCAGCGCCCGCGGCAAGCCCGTCGACTGCAAGCCCGATGGCTTGCCGATCGAGATCGGGAGCCAAGGCGCGATCGAGATGACCGAGGCGGTCGAATACTCGGGCGAGAGCCGCATCCTGGCCGCCGACAAGGCCATCAAGCCGAGCAAGCTGCAGCTGATCTCTCCGTCGGGTGAGGCGCTCGCGCTGCCCAATCCGCCGTGGACGATCGAGCCGACGCGCTGGCTGGCCCGCGGGCACGCGGTCTACGCCGTGGGTACAGGTCGGAATCAGACGCCGGGTAAGACCGATGTCGTGCTCGTGCGCTGGGGCATGGACTCGCGGCCGCGCCTCACGAAAATCGCGACGCTCGATCAGATCGCGGCGCCTGCGCGCGCTGCTCTGGTCGAAGAGCACATGGCCGTGGTGTGGGCCGAACCCGGCGCGGACGGCAAGCTGCGCGCGCGCGCCAGCTTCATCGATCTCGAAGCGGTGAAGGTCGGCGCACCGGTCGATCTGGGCGCCTTCAGCAAGGGCGGCTTCGCGGACATCGCGAGCGCGGGCAAAGGCTTCGTCGCGCTGTGGAGCTCCGATCAAGGCTTAATGCGCGCGAGCTTCGACGCGCATGGCAAGGCCACAGGCGCAGCGAGCCCGCTCGCCTGGAAGGACCGCTCGGACGTGCGTTCGGCGATCACGTGCGGCGAGCGCTTGTGGCTCGTGCACGAGGGCGCAAAAGATCAGCTCGCTGTGTCGACCAGCGACGCCTCGGGCGCGCTCCATCGAGTGGCCTCGCTACCCGCCTCGGACGGCGATCATGCCCCGGTGCTCTGCGCCGACGACAACGTGATCGTCGCGCATCGCGTCATTCACGAGAAGGCTGGCAACATCGTGCTCTGGCTCTCGACCATCGAGCCGTCGGGCAAGACGCGCGAGCGCCGCATCAAAGACATCGCAGGCTCGGCCGATACGATTCGCATGCCTGTGCTCGCCGCGGCAGGTCGGACCCGAAACGCATTCTGGGTCGAAGGCGGCGGCCAAGACGCCAAGCTCTGGTCGCGCGCCATCGTGTGTGAGTAAGCGAGCTGCGATCCAAGGCGCTCGAGGAAAACAGCGAAGCTTCGGGTGAGCGCTTTGCTCAGAATGCTCACTCTCACGTCGGGCGTTTGCGCTGGTAGCATCGGCCGCATGAACACAAATCATGCTTTCACTTCGTGCAAGATCGCTTTGGTCGCGCTGATGCTGGCTTTCGCCGGCTGCCGTGCCCATGGCAAAGCTAGCGCCGGATCGACTTCCGATTTCGATCGCGACAAGAATCCGGCGAGGTCATCCGGTTCCAAGGCGAGCTCGAGCAGCGCGGCGCTCAGCTCGGAGCAATCAACACCTGCGACCAATCACGCAGCGCCGGCGGATCCCGACGCGCCTGCTGGTGCGACCGCCGACCCGAGCAAGGCGAAGAAAAAGGGCAAGCCATCGGCGAAGAAAGCCGCCGCCTCAAATGATGGCGATCACGACCGCGGCCACGGCAACGACGCGGACGGCGTGGACGAGGACAACCCGGGCAAGTCGAAGCGTGCGCACTGAAGTGCTCGAGACGTGAGCGTTTCAGGCTTTGACCCAGCCGGCGAAGGGAATGTCCGACCCGAGCAAGGCGCGCGATTGCGACGGCGCACCTTTCGTTCATATCGATCGCTGTGGGCACTACGCGACTTCCAATGGTCGCGTGCGACGCACTGCGCGCACGCAAAGCAAGCAACGCAAACGCAGCACGCGCTGCTCATAGATCGCATCGGTCTCGCATCGCGCTCGTCGCGCTCAGCCTCGCCGCCGCTTGGGGTTGCCAAGCACCGGCGAGCAACCAAAACACGGATCCGAACACGGTCGCAGGTGCAGGCGCGGTCAGCGGTGCGAACGCGAGCGGCATCGGTGGCGCGAGCGGTGCGAGCGGCGTCAATGGCGCAAGCGGTGCGGCCGGCGTCGGGCTCGTCGCCGGTACGACCGGCGGTGTGATGGCGGGCGCGGCAGGCGATGAGGCCGGAGCAGGCGTCGCAGGCGTGAGCGCTGGAGCAAGCGCGGGCGCAGCAGGCGATGGCGTCGCGGGCACCGCTGCAGGCGAAGGCGGAGTCGCTGGCATGGACGGCGTTCCAGGTGCCGGATGCGCGGGCAGCACGCTCTTGCCGTTGCCCGATGAGCTCGCCGTGCGCGGCCCATGGGACGTAGGCGCGCGCACCGCGACGGTCGGTCGTCTTACACTCGAGATCTACTATCCCGCAGAGCCGGGCAGCACCGCAGGCTTGCCGGAGGTCACCTATAACCTCCGCGATTGGTTGCCCGAGCGCGAGCAACCCAAGGTGCCTGATATGTATGCGACCGCGCTCGGCCCCTTCGGAGGCAAGCTCTTTCGCGACGTCCCGATCGACGCTGGCCACGGTCCGTATCCGGTCGTGATCATGATCCACGGCACCGCGTCGATGCGCATTGGCGCGGCCAGTCTCCAAACCCATTGGGCGAGCCGCGGGTTCATCGTCGTAGCCGCCGATTTTCCCGGCATGAATCTGACGGACACGCTCGCCGCGACACCGCAATGCTCGCTGCCGATCAGCGGCGCGCAAGATATCCCTGGCGATGTGCGCGCGCAGATCGCAGCCCTGACCGCCGCCACCGGCGATCTGGCCTTTCTGGCATCGCACGTCGATGTCACACGTCTAGCCCTTACGGGTCATAGCCAAGGTGCCTGCAACGCAGCGCTGCTCTCGAACATCCCGAACGTGCAGGTCATCATCCCGCTCACCGGCAGCACGACCGCGAGCGCGTCCACCTCGCTCAAGTCGATCATGTGGATCTCCGGCATGGCCGATACCGTGATCGGTTATAGGACCGCGCAGATCGGCAACGCCGTGTGTCCTGCCAATCCGTTTGGCGCGGTCTCCAACTTCGATGCGTACACCGCATCGCCCGGTCCGCCCGCGGTCAAGAAGCGCATCGTCGCGATCACCGGCGGCGGGCATCTCCTACCGAGCGATCTGTGCCGCACGAACAGCCGGGGCTTCAGCGGCGTGCAAGAGGCGGGTGAAGACGGGGTGTGCGGCGTCTATCAAGCTGCATTGCTCGGTCTGCCCGCGCTCGCCGATTGCGGCACGCTCGGGATCGAAGAGGGCCTCGACGTCGTCAAGTACGCCAGCACGCTCGCGCTGGAAGAAACGTTGCACTGCCTCGACCGCACGGCTCAAGCCGCAGCGCTGGCAACGCTGCCCAACGTCGGCGAGTACCTGCACGCTGAGTGATCTGCAGTGTGTCGCGCGCACCGCTACCTCATAGAGGTGCGCGCGACACGCCTATCCGCTCAGTCCCCGTGGGCGTTAGCCCGACAGCGCGCACCCGTAGAAGTTACCGAGCCAGCGTGGACGAGCGGCGCACCACCACCTTAAGCTAGTGCGATGCGCGAGGGTGTTGTTGGGAGCGCAGGGCAGGCAGGCGAGCCGCTGCTTAATGCTTTGATTGCTGGGCGGTATCGCATCGACGGCGAGCTCGGTCGCGGCGGCATGGCGGTCGCGTATGCGGTGCACGATCTCGTGCACGGCAAACCGTTGGCGCTCAAGCGGCTGCTGCCGAACGACTCCGCTGGCGCGAGCGAGCTGGTGCAGCTGTTCGAGCGCGAGTTCCACACGCTCCAGCAGCTCAGCCATCCACGCATCATCGCGGTTCATGACTTCGCGTACGACGGCGGCTGCGCCTTCTACACCATGGAGTGGTTGGGAGGCGGTGACCTCAGCAAGCTTGCGCCGCTGCCTGCGCCGCGCGTCTGCGCGCTGCTGAGCGACGTGTGCTCGGCGCTGTCGCTCTTGCACTCGCGCGGGCTCGTGCACCGCGACGTCACCGCGCGCAACATTCGCTGCACCGACGATGGCCTCGCGAAGTTGATCGACTTCGGTGCGATCGCGTTGTACGGCTCGACGCCGCGCTTGATCGGCACGCCTCCGTGCTGTCCACCCGAAGCCCTGGACGGCGAAGAGCTCGATGGTCGCACCGACTTGTTTGCGCTGGGCGCGACCGCGTACTTCGCCCTGACCGGCCGCAACGCGTATCCCGCGCGCACGTTTCGCGAAGTTCGCACTGCTTGGAATCGACCGCTGGCGCCGCCCTCGCACTATGCGAAGGACATCCCGCCCGCGCTCGACGCGCTCGTCTTGTCGCTGCTGTCGCTCGATCGTGCGGCGCGGCCCAGCACCGCGGCCGAAGTCATGGAGCGGCTGTGCGTGATCGGCGAGCTCGACATGCTCGAGCAGCTGGTCGTGCAGCAGGCCTACCTCACCACGCCGCGCTTGGTGGGCCGCGATGACGAGCTCGCGCGTGTCCGAAAAATGCTGACCGCAGGTCCCGGCGATCACCCGCACGCCGCGGTGATCGTCGGACCCGAGGGCATCGGGCGAAGCCGCTTTCTCGCGAGCTGCGTGGTCGAAGCGAAGCTGCAAGGCGCGATCGTGGCCCGCGCCGACGCGACGGACGCGCGCGGCGCCTTCAGCGTAGCGAAGGCGCTTGCACACGAGCTGCTGGAGCTCGTGCCGACGCTCCGCGATGAGCTCAGCGCTGAGCAGCACGCGCTGTTGACCGCGACGCACGACGCAGCCGCACCCGACTCCGAAGCGCAAGCCCGGCTGCAGGTCGCGGTGAGCGAGCTGATGCTGCGCGTGGCCAGCACCCGCAAGCTGCTGTTGGCGGTGGACGACGCGCACCAGATCGACGAGCGCAGCGCGGCGCTGCTGGCATTGCTCAGCGCCGAAGCGCGCGAGCACGATCTCATTCTTCTCGCCACCGTGCCTTCGGTCGACATGCGCGAGGCCAACGCTTCGC
>JAYUYY010000285.1:0-2432 GCA_043752225.1 Sandaracinaceae bacterium
GGCGTCTGCTCGAACGGCTCTGAGCGAGCAGCGCGGTCGCGTGCGACGTCTATGCCTCTCGGCGCGCGCGTTCACGCAAGCGATCGCGCAGCGTAGACCGCGCGACCCCAAGCGCCCGCGCCGCGGCCGAGACATTCCCCGCATGGTTGTGCAGGGCTTCCTCGAGCGTCTCGAGGCTCAACGCGCGCCCCGCCGGGCACGATGACAGCTTGGCCAAGGCCTGCTCGACGTCGACACGTTCGATGCGATGACCGCAGCTCGCGACCGCCGCGGCGCTCACCACGTTGCGCAGCTCGCGCACGTTTCCGGGCCAGCTGTGCCCGCGCAACCGACTGAGCGCGTCGTCCGACAACGCGCGCGGTCCCACGCTCGACGCAAGCCCGGCGAGCACGTGCTCCGCGATCGGTCCCACGTCGTCGAGGCGCGCGCGCAAGGGAGGCAGCTCGATCACCAGCCGTGCGATCCGGAAATACAGATCTGCGCGAAACTCGCCGACCGCTGCGAGCGCGCGTAGGTCGCGATGCGTCGCGCACACCAGACGCACATCGACGTTGCGCGCGCTCTCCGCACCCACGCGGCGCACCTCACCGCTCTCGAGCACGCGCAGCAGACGCGCTTGCAACGACAGCGGCAGCTCACCGATTTCGTCCAAGAACAGCGTGCCGCCATCCGCCTGCTCGAACACTCCGCGCCGCATGCCGTGCGCGCCCGTGAACGCGCCGCGCTCGTGACCGAACAGCTCGCTCTCGATCAGCTCGCCCGGCACTCCGCCGGCATTGATCGTCACGTACGGCTTGCCGCGCCGCGGCCCGCGATCGTGCAGCATGCGCGCGACCGCTTCCTTGCCCGTACCGCTCTCGCCCAACACCAGCGCCGGCCACTCGAGCCGCGCGGCCTTCTCCGCATCCGCGAGCGCGCTCAACATCACAGCAGAGCGCGCGACCAGCGTCTGCGTTCCGGAAGCATCGCGAGCGTCGCGCTCCACGACATGCAAATCCGTTCTTCCAAGTCGGATGTGCGCGCCAGCTTGAACGAACGCGGTCTCGACCCGCACACCGTTGACCAGCGTGCCATTGATGCTGCCGAGATCGCGCAGCAGCAAGCCGCGCCCGCAGGGTTCGAGCCTCAAGTGCCGCGCGCTCACCGCGCGGTCCGTAAGCTCGAGGTCATTGCCGCTCGCCCGACCCACGTGCAGCGGCCCCTCGCCGACGCGCAGCGCGCGCGCTGAAGGTCCGCGGCCCACGACGATACCGAGCCAGGAGGCGGGTACATCGGTCGCGACGAGCGCCTCGGTGTCATGCTCACCGGCTCGTCCACGTTTGCCCGCGCTCGCCGGCTGCTCCGGCGTTGCGTCTTTGTCATCGCGTTGCGCTCGTTCGTCTTGCCGAATCAGCGCGTGATGACGACCGATCGCGAGCCGCGCACCGAGCGCGACGTGCTGCGCCCCGCTGCTACGGCCGCACGCTGAGATGTCGTACGCAACGACCGTCCCGTGTTGACGCATGAGCAACCAATGACGCTCCGCGAGCTCCGGGTCATCGATCACCACATCGCAGCCTGCGGCGCGGCCCACCTCGAGCGGGCGCTCGCCGAGCGTCAAGCGCATCACCAAGGTGTTTTCACGGTAGAGGGTCAGCATGACGCGCCCTATCGCTCACGCGCTCGCGCAGTTGTGTTCACCAAGCCCGTTTTTTCGCCTGTCGCGACGGGTTTTGACCGGGCCGCCGCGCTTGATGGTGAGCGCCCCGGTCGGTATGTTCCGCGCCGATGTCCGAGCCGTTGTCTGAGCCCCCGAAGCGCACCCCGCTCTACGAACAACACCGCGCGCTCGGCGGCCGCATCGTGCCCTTCGCGGGCTTCGAGCTGCCGGTTCAATACGCGGGCGTCACCGAAGAGCACAACGCCGTGCGCAACGCGGCGGGCCTCTTCGACGTCTCGCACATGGGTGAGCTCACGATCGACGGTCCCGAGGCGGCCTCGGCGCTCGATCGAATCGTCACCGGCTCGGTCGGCAAGATCGAGATCGGTCGCGCGCTCTACACCGTCGCCTGCAACGAGCGCGGCACGATCCTCGATGATCTGATCGTCTACCGCCTGGACGTCGAATCGTTTCTAGTCGTCTGCAACGCGAGCAATCGGGTCAAGATCGCGAAGCACTTCGCAGACCTGATCGGCAGCGAGTGCGCGTTCGCGGATCGCTCCGATGAGTACGCGCTGCTCGCCCTTCAAGGCCCGCAGGCTGTCGCAATCGCGCGAAAGCTCGGCGCGGATTTTCTCGGCGAGCTGCCGCGCTTCGGCGTTGCGCGTGGACGCGTCAGCGAAGCGAGCGTGATCGCCGCGCGCACCGGCTACACGGGTGAGGACGGCTTCGAGCTGTTCTGCGAGCCGGCCCAAACGGTCGCGCTGTGGAACGCATTGCTCGACGCAGGCAG
>JAYUYY010000286.1:0-2429 GCA_043752225.1 Sandaracinaceae bacterium
CGAGACGCTCAAGCTATGAGCGCCGCCGACTCGACCGCTGGGCCGCCCCAGTTCCTGCTGGCTCATCAGGGCACGGGTAGCTTCGTGCAAGAGGTCGCGCTCGCGTTGCACGAGGGCGGGATGCTCGGGCGCTTCGCGACGACGGTGCTGGATCGGCCGAATGCCACTTGGCGCCGCGCGCTGACCGCGCTGCCGATCGCCGGCGCGCAGATCGAGCGGGAGCTGCAGCGGCGAAGGGTTCCGGAGTGGCTCGAAGCGCGCGGCGTGACGTATCCCGGGCTGGAGCTGCTGCGCGTGCTGGCGAGCCGGCTCGGTCCGACCGAGCTCGCGCATCAGGTGTACCTGCGCAGCGAGCCTGCGTTCGACCGCTGGGTCGCGCGCGAGCAGCTCGAAGGCATGTCGGGAGTGTATGGGTTCGTGCAGCCAGCGCTCACGACGTTCCGTAAGGCGAAAGAGCGCGGCATGTTCGTGGCGCTCGACTTACCCACGCCGTCGCAAGAGCTCTTCGGCGAGGTGATCGCGCGCGAGCTGGCGCGCTGGCCGGAGCTCGCAACGCCGTACATGGCCAAGCTGGCGGCGCGTACCACTGCGCCGATCGCAAACATCCGCGAGCAGATCGCGCTCGCGGACTGCGTGATCGCGAACTCGCGTTTCACGCTCGAGAGCTATCAGCGGCACGGCTACGCGATGCAGCGCGCGATCGCGCTGCCGCTCGGCGCACCCCGCGTCGTCGAGACCGCGCACCGATCCGAGCCGACGAAGACGGCGCGCCCGTTGCGCTTGCTCTCCGCCAGCGCGCTCTCCGTGCTCAAGGGCGGACACGTGCTGCTCGAAGCGTTTCATCGCGAAACCCAAAAGCGCTCACAGCTCGATCCGATCGAGCTGACAATTTGCGGCCGGGTCACCTTGCCGGACTCGTTCGTGCGCGCGCGCAGCCGCAACGTGACGTTGCGCGGGCACGTCCCGCAGGCCGAGCTCGAGAGCCTGTACCTGAGCAGCGACGTGCTCGTATTGCCCACGCTCGCGGACGGTTTTGGCCTGGTGGTGAGCGAAGCGCTGGCGCACGGGTTGCCCGTGATCACGACCGACCAATGCGGCGCGGCCGACCTCATCACTCCGTCGGTCCACGGGTTGATCACGCGCGCCGGCGACGTCGAGAGCTTGCGCGAAGCGATCGCGTTCTGCGCCGACCAACGCGACGCGCTCGCCGGCATGCGCGCGCAGGCGATCGCGCGGGCACGTGAGCACAGCTGGCCGTCCTACCGCAGCGCGCTGCGCGAAACGCTGACTCGCGCCTATCGAGCGCGCTAACGAGCTTGCGGCTTGAGCGACGCCGCGTAGAGCGCGTGCATCGATTCGGCGACTTGTGCGGTCGTGGGAAGCACGGTCTTCGCCGCGCTGGGGTCGAGCGGATCTTCACCGCGCGCGATGCGTTCGAGCCGCGCAGCCCAACGCGCGACGTTGCCCGGCGGCTCGAGCCAACCCGTTGCGCCATGCTCGACGAGCTCGGCGATCCCACCTCGGTCCGATCCCAAGACCGGCACGCCGAGCGCGATCGCTTCCATCACCACGAGCGGCCCGGTCTCGAGCCAGAGCGAGGGCACGGCGATCACGTCGAGCTCCTGCATGATCGAGGCGACTTCGTTCGGAGGCACCGCGGGATGCACGTGGATGCGCGCGTCGTGATTCGCGCGCGCCTTGAGCTCGGCGAGCTTCACGCGTTCCTCGTTCGCGTTCGCCACCGCGTAGATGTGCAGCTCGATCGGCACGCGTTCATCGAGCGCACCGAGCGCATCGATCAGCGTATCAATGCCCTTAACGATGTGGGCTCGACCGAAATAGCCGACGCGCAGCGGCTGCTCGGGCGTGCGCGCGCGTCTTATCGCCTCGCGGCGCAGATCGATGCCTTGGCGCTGCAGCGTGAGCTTGGCTGCCGGCGCACCGTTTGCGATCAACGCTGCCCGAAGCCAATCGCAGACCGCGACGATCCCATGAACGTCTGCGAACAACATTTTGAGCTGGTGGGCACGGCTGCGGATCCGCTGCGGCGTCGCGAGCAGCGTTTGCGCGCGGCCGCGCACGAGCTGGCTCAGCCGCTCGGAGCTCGCGACCTTTTCGGAGATCGGCGCGACCAGCGGCGAGAGCAACGCAGGCACGCCGCGGCTGTTCGCGTCGCACGGCACGCACTGCGACTCGAGCACGCGTCCGTCGCACGGGTTGCCGCCCATGCGCAGCATCGTGCCGCGCGCGCAGACGAAGCTCGGCACGTGCGCGGTGACGAACGTACGCATGCTGAGCGCGCGCGCGGCCTCGATGTGATGCTCGTTGCAGCCATAGGTTAGCGACTGCAGATGGAACACCTGCGCGCGCTCGGCTTGTAGCGCTTCGAAACACGACACGAACAGCGAGTGCGGTTGCTGGCCGAGTTG
>JAYUYY010000287.1:0-6370 GCA_043752225.1 Sandaracinaceae bacterium
TCAGCATGCCGAGCCCGGCGATGGCGATCGTCAGCGTGCTATTGGTCGGCATCTGCGCGTTTGCGACCGCGGCGTTGACCAGCCAGCTGATCCGCGCGCTCGAGAACGCCAACGCGCGGCTCAGCGATCTTAGCCAGCACGACGAGCTGACCGGCCTCTACAACCGTCGCTACGTGATGCAGCGGCTCGCCGATGAGCTGGCGCGGCTCGGCCGTAAGTCCAGCTCGCTGACGGTCGCGATGGTCGATCTCGATGGCTTCAAGCGCGTGAACGACGAAATCGGGCACGACGCCGGAGACGCGGTGCTCAAGGCGGTGGCCAAAGCGCTGATCGTTGCGACGCGCAAAGCGGATGTGGTCGCGCGCTACGGCGGCGACGAGTTCGTCGTGCTGCTGCCCAACACCGAGACCGAAGGCGCGCGGGCGGTCGGAGCCCGCATTTTGGATCACGCGCGCGACGCGGCGCGCCAGGTGTGCCCGTCGATCCCGGTGTCCGCGAGCATCGGCACTACGCTGGCGCTGCCGCAAGACGATCCGATGGAGCTCTTGCGTCGCGTCGACGAGCAGCTGTACGCCGCGAAGCGCGCGGGCGGCGACCGCATCTACACGGGCTGAACGCCGACGACGACGTACTCGTTGAGCGCGCCGCTCGCACCGTCGGCGAAAAACCTTTCGACACGCGCGGCCGATGTCAGGCACGCGAGCCAGCGATCGATCTCCGCGCTCGGCGCGTCGTGGCAATAGCGCACGGCGTCGGGATCGTCGCCCCAGCGCACGAGCGCGTCGCCGGGCTCGAGGTCCGCGATGTCGAGCGGCAGCGCTGCATCCGACCAATCCACGATTCGCTGCGACAGCCGCGGGTCGCTCGCAAAGTGCCAGGCAGTCAGCACGAGCAGTCCGCCGGGCGCGACGCGCGTCCACGCCGCCCGCACGAGCGCGGCGCGCGCGCGCTCACTCGGGATGTGGTGCAAGACACCCATCAGCGCGACGAAGTCGAAGGCTTGCTCCGGCACTTGCGCTGCGCCGCGCGAATCGGTCAGCTCGCCGTGCTCGAAGCGCACGTTCTCGCCGCGATGCCGAATGCGCGCCAGCTCGAGCAGCGGCTCGCACTCGTCGATGCCGAGGTACGCGATTGGAACCTTCACGGTCGCCTGCAGATGCGTGAGCAAGCGCCCGTTGCCGCAGCCGAGATCGAGCACGCGCAAGGGCGTCGGCGGATCGCAAAAGGCCTCGAGCGCCCGCGTCCAGCCGCGCCACGGACGGCTGCGCGTCTCGTCGAAATGCTCGGCGTTCGCGGCATAGAAACGCTGGCTGAGCGCTGCGAGCGCGCGACGCGTCGATTCGTTCACGGTTTGGAGTATAGAGCGAAGCCGTGAGCCTACGCATGCAGCCGTTCGATCCCGTCCGCTATCGAGACGTGCTGATGCCGCTGCTGACGGAGCTGCTCCCGGTGCTGCGCGCAGGCACACCGCGGTCTCGCGCGCAGGAGCGCGAGGGCTCGATCGCGCCCGTCGACATGCCGGTCGACAGCACGGCGCTGCGCCCGATTTTGCGGCGCTACCCGAAAGACAACCGCGGTTTTTTCTCGCGCGCCGAGCTGATCGCCGCGTTGCGCGCGTACGGCGAAGCGCTCGGCGCCAGCGCGGAAATGCCGCAGCTCGCCGCGCGCCTGCGCATGCGACCGGTGCGCACGCAGAGCGGCGTCACGCCGATCACCGTGCTCACCAAGCCCTTCCCGTGCCCCGGCGAATGCGTCTTCTGCCCCAACGACGTGCGGATGCCGAAGAGCTATCTGTCGCGCGAGCCGGGTTGCCAGCGCGCCGAGCAAAACGGCTTCGATCCCTACCTGCAAACGTTCAACCGCTTGCGCGCGCTCGCCGCGATCGGCCACTCGGTCGAGAAGGCGGAGCTGATCATTCTCGGCGGCACGTTCTCGTTCTACCCCGAGTCCTATCAACGCTGGTTCGTGACGCGCTGCTTCGACGCGCTCGCCGACATCGGCCAAGGCGTCGATCGTCGCGAGCAAGCCGCGGGCGCGACCGACGTGTTGCCCGCCTTCGACGCGAAGGCGCCGCGCGAGCTGAGCACCTACAACCGTCAGTTGGTGACGCGCCTGCGCCGTACGCACGGCGCTTCATTGCTGCACAAGGCCGAGGACGCGTCGTGGGACGAGCTGCAAGCCGCGCACACGCACAACGAGACCGAGCGCTGTCGCAACGTCGGGTTGGTGGTCGAGACGCGGCCGGATCTCGTGACCGAGCAAGAGGTCATTCGCTTGCGCCGTCTCGGCTGCACGAAGATCCAGCTCGGCGTGCAAAGCCTTTCGGATGACACGCTTGCCCAGAATCGCCGCGGCCACGATGTCGCGACCGTGCGGCGCGCGATGCGCCTGCTGCGCCTGGCCGGCTTCAAAGTGCTCGCCCATTTCATGCCGAACCTGCTCGGCTCGACTCCGGAGCTCGACGTCGCGGGCGCGCGCGCGCTGTTCGACGATCGCGATTTTCGTCCCGACGAGCTCAAGGTCTATCCGTGCAGCTTGGTCGAGAGTGCCGACTTGATGCGCTTCTACGAAGCGGGGCAGTGGCGCCCGTACGCGCACCAGGAGCTGCTCGACGTGCTCGCGTCGGTGCTAGAAGCCGCGCCGCGCTATTGCCGCTTGAGCCGCGTGATCCGCGACATTTCGAGCTGCGATATCGTGGTCGGAAATCGCATGGCGAACCTGCGCGAGCTGGCCGAGGCACAGCTCATCCGCGAGGGACGTGCCTGCGTCGACATCCGCAGCCGCGAAATCCGAAGCGAGAGCGTGGTGCTCGATGAGCTCGCATTGCGCACCACCGAATATGAGACCAGCTCGGGCAAAGAGCAGTTCATCGAGCTGTGCACGCCGAGCGATCGCGTCGCAGCGTTCGTGCGCTTGTCGCTGCCCGAAGAGCGCTCGTTCATCGAGGAGCTCGCCGGGCACGCGATCATTCGCGAGCTGCACGTCTACGGTGCTGCGCTCGCGCTCGGCGCGCGCGAAGGCGGTCGCGCACAGCACATCGGGCTCGGTCGCACGCTCGTGGACGAGGCGCTCGCGCGAGCGCGGAGCGCGGGCTACGCGAAGCTCTCGGTAATCTCGGCGATCGGTACGCGACCGTACTATCGCCGGCTCGGCTTCGAAGACGGCGAGCTCTATCAGTCGAAGACGCTCTCGACGAGCTGACGTACCGCGCTCTTGCCGCCACCGATGAACAGCATGAAGCGCGAATCGCTCAGGTCCGCGGAGCGATAGCTGGCCGGCTCGTTCGTGCTCGAGCCACGGATCAGCGCCATTCCTTCGCCGGTGCCGATCAGTGCGATCGCTCCCAGGGCCAAGTCATAGCCGGCGGTACGAATGCCTACGCTGAGCGCGGCGCCCACGCGATCGAGCCGGTCGCGAACGTAGACGTCCGACATGCTCAACACGGCGGGTGCCGAGCTGCGCTCGAAGAATATGCCGCCTCGGATGGGCGTAATCTTGGTCAGCTCGGCTTCGAACCCGAGCGCGCCGCGCAGCGCGAGCCGGCGATAATTGATGCGCGGCACCAATTGGCCGTAACCGACATTTTCGGTCTCGACGAGCGGCAGCGGATCCGTCTCGCTGCCGGCCGGACCAAAGACCGACATGTCGATCGAGATCAGCGAGCCGCCGTGTGCCAAGTAGCCAAGCCCCATGCGCAGCTCCCAAGGCGTCGGCAAGTTGTAGGCGAGATCGTCTGCGTTCTCGATCAAGACGTCGGTCGGGAGCGGGCCCACGCTCGTATCGACATGCTCCGCTTTCGCGCGGCCGCCGATGTCGATGCCTGGAGGCTGAAACATTACGCCCGCGCGCAGCTCGCGCGCGAGGTCGACGTGCACGCCGAAACGCACGATCAACTGATATGCGTTGATGTCGAGGGTCGAGGCGCGCGCGTAGCTCGTGCCGATGTCGGAGCCTTCCGCGATCTCGCGCGCGCGGAGCTCGACCTCGTCGTGCTGCACGCTGCGATTCGCGCCGAACAAGCTCATGCCGAGCGCCAAGCCGGGCTTCAAGCGATAGGCATACGTCACCCCGAGCCAACGCGCGCTGTCGTCGTGACGCACCTCCAGCCGATCGACCGCACCCGCCTCGGGGATCTGCGCAATGAATCGGTAGTTGTCGTTGAACGGGCTCAGCAACACGATGCCGAGCGCGTGCGGTTTGACGCGGTCGCGAGGGTGGCGCTTTCCGAACTTGACGACGCCGCCAAGAAAGGAGGGCAACGCCAACTTCGCGGAGTGCTCGATGTCGATCGTTCCGAGGTCGGTGCGATACCCGCTATCGATCGAGCGCGAGCCCATGAAGAACGCCCACAGGCCTCCCGAGTAGGAGCCAGCACCCATGCTCGCGATGCCGCTCGGGTTGTGAAACATCGCGGATGAGTCGTCGGCGACCGCGACGAACGCACCACCGAGGCCCATCGACCGCTCGCCGACGAGGAAGTTCGAGTAAGGGCCCTCTTCGGCACGCGCCGCAGTCGCGCACAGCACCAGTAGAAGCGGGATGAGCGCGACCCTGACTGCGGGCATGACCGCGCGACCCATTCCGTGACTTCGCTTCATCAATAACGTTCTGCGCCGCGACGCTAGCACGCGGCGGTTATGCGCACGTTTGTGGACTTGCCAACGCACGCTGCCCCCGGTATCCGGGCATGCGCGCATCGGTCTGCGAATGCTTGGAGGAACCATGAAGGCTCTCGTCGCTCACGAGCTCAACACGATTCGGGTTGAAGACGTCACGCTCGATCCGCCCAAAGCACAAGAAGTGCACGTCCGCATCGCCGCCGCGGGCGTCTGTCATTCAGACCTGTCCGCGATCAACGGCACGATCCCGAACGTGTTCCCATGCGTTCTCGGCCATGAAGGCGCGGGCGTCGTGGTCTCGGTCGGCGACGGCGTGACGCACTGCAAAGCGGGCGATCACGTTGTGATGTCGTTCGTTCCCAATTGCGGGCGCTGCTTTCACTGCGTGCGCAACGAGGCGTACCTGTGCAAAGCCACGCCGCGCGGCGGCATGATGGCCGACGGCACTGCGCGCTTGCGCCTCGGCGACAAGCCGCTCGCGGCGTTTCTCTCGCTCGGCAACATGGCGCAAGAAGTCGTGTGCCCTTCGATCAACGTGGTGCCGATCGCGAAGGACATTCCGCTGCCCGTCGCGGCTCTGATCGGTTGCGGCGTGACGACCGGCGTGGGCGCTGCGATCAATACGGCTCGCGTCGCGCCCGGCTCGACCGTCGCCGTGTTCGGTTGTGGAGGCGTCGGCATCGCAGCGATCCAGGGCGCGCGCATCGCGGGTGCCTCGCGCATCTTCGCGATCGACCTCTCGCCCGAGAAGCTGGAGCTGGCCAAGCGCTTCGGCGCGACCGACGGTTTGATCGCGGGTGACACGAACGTGAAGACGCTGATGACCGAGACCGGTGGCATCGGCGTGGACTACGCGTTCGAGGTGATCGGCAAACCTGCAGTGGTCGAGGCCGCGATCGCCGCGACGCGCCGCGGCGGCATGACGATCGCGGTGGGCGTCGGCAAGCTGACCGAGAGCATCAAGGTCAACGCGCTCGGCTTCCCGCTCTCGGGCAAGACGCTCACCGGCTGCATGTTCGGCAACGCCAACCCGCAGCACGACTTTCCCAAGCTGCTGGGGCTGTATCGAAGCGGCAAGCTCGACCTCGAGTCGATGGTCACGCGCACCTACAAGCTCGACGAGGCCCAGCAGGCCTTCGACGACCTTGAAAAGGGCGTGAACGCGCGCGGCGTCATCGTCTTCGACTGAGCGAACGCGAGCGGACCCACGGCATTTGCGTTTCGCGCTCGCGCCTACGACCCGAGCTGCGCATGCACACATGGCATAGGTTTGCGGTTTGACGGTACGATCGACGGCGTTCCTGACCGACTCGGTTAGGGGCACCGCCTCGGTTTTATGGCTCAACCCTCACAGCCCCCGCCTCCGCTCGCCGCGCCCGTCAGTGAGCGACCGGCAGCGCGTTCGGTTGAGATCACGGTGCCGAAGGGCGCGATCTCCGGCATGCCGCATAGCGTCGCAGTCGCGAGCGTGCCGCCTGATCCGACGCGTCACGAAAAGCAGTTGCAAGCGATGATGGACATCGCGTGGGCGCTGCGCTCGACGCTCCAAGTCGACAGCTTGCTGCCGCAGATCATGGCGAAGGTCACCGTGGCGATGCGCGCCGATCGGTCGACCTTCTTCGTCGTCGATCACGCTAACGGCGAGCTGTGGTCCAAAGTCCTGCAATCCGCAGGTGAGAAGCCGCGTGAGATCCGGCTGCGCATCGGTGAAGGGCTAGCAGGTTGGGCTGCACAGAGCGGTCAAGTCGTGA
>JAYUYY010000288.1:0-6369 GCA_043752225.1 Sandaracinaceae bacterium
TCGCTGCTACGCAGTCGGCGCGGACGCTCTTTCGGAAACGACATCAGGCTCTCTCTTTCGTGAAAAACGCTTCGAGCGCGGCGACCAGGCCCGCGGCCGTATAGACCTGGGCGGTGAGGTCCACTCGTATACCGCGCGCGCGCGCCGTGTCACTGGTGATGGGCCCGATGCTGGCCACGGTGATCGCGGCGAGCAGATCCGTCGTGGATGAGCTCGCGCTCGTGACGCCGCTCGCACCATCAGCAAGGGCGGCCAGCGTGTGATCGACGGTCGAGCTCGAGGTGAACGCGATGGCGTCGACCTCGCGTTTCGCGATCAGCTCGCGCAAGCGCGCCGCGTCCTCGGGTAAGGGCGGCAGCGTGCGGTACGCGACGACCACGTCGACCGTCGCACCGGCGGCGCGCAAGCGCTCGGGGAGGGCGTCGCGCGCTACGGCGGCGCGCGCGAGCAACACCGATACGCCGGCGCCTGCGCTCGGTTGCGAGCCGGCGTGCTGCGCCAGGATCGCGTCGGCGACCGCTTCACCCACGTGCTCTTCGGCCATCACATCGGGAGCGATTCCGTGGGCGCGAATCGCCGCGGCCGTCGCGGGACCGATCGCTGCGACGCGAACGCTGCCGAGCCTGCGCGCATCTCCACCTTGGCGTGTGAGCTCGGCGAAGAAAGCATCGGCGCCGTTCGCGCTCGTGAACGCGAGCCAGGTGTAGCGCGCGACGTTCGCGACCGCGTCGCGCAGCGCGCCCATGTCCTCGGGCTCGGCGATCCGTATCGCGGGTGCGATCACCGGCTCGGCGCCGGCATCGCGCAGCATTTGGGCCATCGCGCGCGCTTGGCCGATCGGGCGCGGAACGAGCACGCGCTTGCCGAAGAGCGGTTGCCGGTCATACCAGCGCAGCTTGTCGCGCAGCGTGACGATGTCGCCGACGATCGTCAGCGCGGGCATCCCGATGTTCGCCTCACTCGCGAGCTGCGCGATCGTGCCGACGGTGCCGACCACGGTGCGCTGGCTCGGCAAGGAGGCCGATTGGATGACCATCGCCGGGCAGTCCGCGGGCCGGCCGTTGCGAACCAACGTGTCCATCAAGCCCGCGAGCTTGCGCACGCCCATGAAGATCACGAGGGTCTGCGCGGCAGTAGCTAATTTTGACCAGTCGTGTGCGCTGCGGGTTTTGTCGTCGGACTCGGTTGCGGTGATGTACGCGACGCTGCTCGCGAGATCGCGGTGGCTGAGCGAGACGCCGGCATAGGCGGTTGCGGCGAGCGGGGAGGGCACGCCCGGCACGACCTCGAAGTCGATGCCTTCGGCCGCGAGCTGCTCGGCCTCTTCCGAGCCGCGGCCGAACAGGTACGGGTCGCCGCCCTTGAGCCGCGCGACGATCAGCCCGTTCTGCGCGGCCTCGATCAGGCGCGCGTTGATCGAGGCTTGGCGCTCGTAGACGCGACCTGCGCGCTTGCCCACGAACTCGAGCACCGCACCTGGCTTGGCGAAGGCGAGCAGGTCGGGGTGGATCAGCGCGTCGTAGAGCACTAAATCCGCCTCGGCGAGCCGTCGCTGCGCGCGCAGCGTGATGAGCTCCGGGTCACCGGGACCGGCCCCGAGCAGGTACACCTTGCCCTTTTTCTGTACAGGTACTGGCTGATCGTCGGGCGGCTTGGACACGGCGGGATTGTACAGAGGGCTTTGCATTGTTGGCAGCTCGAGCGCTGGCTATGCTTTTCACGGCTCGGGTCGCGAGCGGGCTCTGAGGCGGGCTGCTAGAGCTTGGTGCGTGAACGAATGCTTGAACGTCGGATGAGCCATCGAAGAGCGGGTTGGGTGCGTGCCGCGCTGCTGGTGCTCTCTGCATGGGTCACGCACGTCGCGCTCGCGCAGGAACAAGCTCAAGACGGCGCCGTGCTCGAGGTGCGGTTTACCGCAACGCCGCGTGCACAGATCGCGATTTGGATCGAAGACGGCGAGGGCCGCTTCTTGCGCACGCTCGCGCTGACCGAGGCGGTGGGGTATCGCGGCATCGGCAATCGTCCGGGCGCCTCGCAGATGAACAGCAGCTATCGCTGGCCCTACGGTCGGCGCGAGGGCGTGCTGCCGATTTGGGCGACGCGTCGCGCGGCAGCGCCGGAAGCGAAGGTGTGGAAGCGCGTGATCTTCCAGAACCGCCGAGAGGGCCACGCCTCCCAAGGCCCGCTCGATCAATCGGTCGACGACTATTTTTGCCTGTCGTTCGATCCTGAGACGACCACGCGCGAAGCGCTCGACGCGGTCAGCTGTGCGAGCGTGTTCAGCAGCGACAAAGGCCGCTTCATCACCGACACCGATCTCAGCGCGGGCTACGCCGAGCCGTTCGAGCCCACGCCGGGCACGGGCTCGATGACACCGCTACCGCTCGACTCGCTGTATCCACCGCGCATGGACATCGATCGCTGCACGGCTTCGGGTTGCTACGATCACGAGGACGCTGACCGGCTCGCGAGCCATGCGCGCGAGGTGATGCCGGACATCGATGCGGTGACGATGGCGACGCCACCGGGCGGCGTGCCGCAAAGCATGCTGTTCACGCTGCCGAGCGACTGGCCGCAGACCGATTACGTGGTCTGGGTCGAGATCGGGGTCGAGGGCGACTACAACGCGAGCTTCGATCCGACGACCTTCCCGACACCGCTCACGCCCGGCGACAACATGTGGGACTACTGGGCGAGGACGACCGGCTATCCCTATCGCGGCCAACCTTCGGTCGCTTACGCCGTGCCGATTGCGCTCAGCGAGCCGGGCATGAGCAGCGAGAGCGTCGCTGAAGCGGTCGGGCGTTCGTCGTGGGATGTGTGGGATGCGGGCTACGGCGAGCTGCTCTCGATGTCGAGCATGAGCGATGATCACGTGGGCGCCCAAGGCAGCGGCGCCGATCGTTTGCTGCTGGAGGATGGCCAGCGACTCACCGTGAATGCCGAGGTGCTCGAGCTGCGCGCGCTCGTCGCGGACGAAGACCCTTGGGACGGCATCGTGACGCAGCCGCCGGGAGGCGACACCGGGCTGCCGCCGCACGATGGAGACCCACCCGATGATGGCAACCCCGATGCGCCGGTCGGTGGAACGGGCGGCAGCGCCGGCGCGGGTGCAGGTGGGCTCGACGAGCCCGAGCCCAACACCGATCCCGATGACGAGCCGCTCGAGCCGGGCGACGAGGTCGAGCCGAGCGATGATGGAATGGGCGTCATTCTCCCGCATGACCTGAGCGACGACACGATCGGCGCGGTGCGCGGCATGCGCGTCTCGAATCACTCGAACAAGCTGCGCTCGCACAGCTGGGTGGAGCTGCAATTCACCGCGCCCGAATCGGAACGGACGCTGCATAGCTACGAGGTGCGCTTCAGCACCGAGCCGATCGTCGACGAGCGGACTTTCATCCGCGAAGGTCGCGAGGCGAAGACCGCGAGCGATGACGATGAAGGCGCGGTCGCGTTGATGCTGCCGACGTCGGCCGCGCCGGGCGAGCTGGTGCGCGGCACGATCGGCGATTTGACCGCGAGCACGCGCTACTACATCGCGGTGCGCGCGATCGATCAGCGCAACCGCAAAGGCCCGATCTCGGTTGCGTCGATCACGACCACCAAGCGCACGTTCGCGACCGTGACGCCGTGCTTCATCGCCACCGCGGCGTACGGAACGACGCTCGCACCCGAGGTCAGCGTGCTGCGACGCGTACGCGATCGCTACCTGATGCCGAGCGCGTTCGGCCGCGCGCTGGTCGAGACGTATTACGCGTATTCGCCTGCGCTCGCCGAGCGCGTGCGGGGCGCTCCGTGGCTCGCTGCAAGCGTTCGCGTCGCGCTCTGGCCGCTCGTCACCACGCTGAGCTGGCTCGAGCGCTGAGCTGCGCGGGGGTGACGAGGTGACGCGGCCGCCGTTCGGCGGTAGAAAGCGCCGCTATGGAATGTCCCTGTGGCAGCGCCGCAACCCTCGACGCGTGTTGCGGTCCTCTGATCGCTGGCAAGAAGCAGGCTGCGACCGCCGAGGCGCTGATGCGCTCGCGCTACACGGCCTACGCGACCAAGAACGTCGACTACATCTTCGCGACGCATGATCCGGAGACGCGCGGGGAGCTGGACCGCGCGGAGACGCAGAGCTGGACCGATCGAACCGAGTGGCTCTCGCTCGATATCCGCGCGACTAAGCGCGGCGGCGCGCAGGACAGCGATGGCGAGGTCGAGTTCGCCGCGCACTTCAAAGATGAGCGCGGCCGCGAGCTGCTGCACCACGAGCTCTCCACCTTCGTGAAGCGCGACGGTCGCTGGTTCTTTCACGACGGCGCGGCGCCCAAAGCTCCGCCGGTCGTCGCGGGTCCCAAGATCGGTCGCAACGATCCGTGCACGTGCGGCAGCGGCAAGAAGTACAAGAAGTGCCACGGCGCAAACGCGTAGGGTATCTATCGGAGCAGCGCTCGCTACTGCCTGAGCGGATCCGTCAGCACGGCGATCGTCGCGGCACCATCTCCGCGCGCGAGATCCATCGCCTCCACCGCCGCGCCGAACGCTGCATCTTCGTCGGCGTCGAAGAACACCGTGCGCTCGCCGGTCGCGGCGAACGCGCGCCGCAGCTTGTTCGGAAATTCGGCCTTCGAGACGATGTCGCGGTTGATCCGGATATCAACGTTGGCCGTGACGCTCACCACGATCGGCGGCTTGGCGTCGGGCGATGCGGGCTGCGCGTTTTCGATCTTGCTCGGCAGGTGGAGCCAGAACTGCTTGGTGAGCAGCGGTGTGATCACCATGAAGATGATCAAGAGCACGAGCACCACGTCGACCAGCGGCGTGACGTTCATGCTGGGCTGCGCGCGCCCGGGCTTGCCGTTCTTGCTGCCAACGTCGATGCCCATGACTACAGCGCCTTCGGCTTGTTCGAAGTTTCTGCGGCGCGCTTCTGCTCGTTCACGCGCAGCGAGATGCCGGGGAAGCCGACTTCCTGACAGCTCTTGAAGAGCTTGCGGACATCGCCATAGCGCGCGCCGTGATCCGCGCGCAGCACGAGCCGGCGCGAAGGCTCCAAATCGTTGGCCGCGCGCAGCTTCGCGATCAGCGCATCGGGCTCAAGCTTGTCTTGCTCGAAGTACAGCGCGCCGTCGGCCGTGACCGAGAGCGTGAACGGATCGGTCTTACCCTTGGCCTCGGGATCCACGTTGAAGATGCTGGGCAAGTCGACCTTCGCCGACTTCTCCATCATCGGGATCACCACCATGAAGATGATTAACAGCACGAGCACCACGTCGACGAGCGGCGTGACGTTCATGACTGGCTGCGGTCTCTGGCCGCCGCGTGACAGCGAACGCATGCGTTAGCTCGCCGCCGCGATGGGAGCGCGTGCGCTGCTCGAGCCGCTGGTCTCGAGCCGATCGACCAGCTCGCTGCCGGCGTTGAGCATGCCGGCTTCGTAGTTGGCGATCCGCGACGAGAGCCAGTTGAACACCAGCACCGAAGGGATCGCGACCACGAGGCCGTAGCCGGTCACGATCAGCGACTCGCCAATCGCTCCGCCGATCGTGCCGATGCCGCCCGAGCCGGTCGCGGAGATCAACTTGAACGCATGGATGATGCCGAGCACCGTGCCGAGCAGGCCGACGAACGGCGCCGTCGAGCCGGTCGACGCGAGCACGTTCATGCCGCGGTTAAGATCGCGGCTGACCGCGTCACCTTTGCGCTCGAGCGCGCGCCCGGCGAGCCCCGCAGCGCGCGTGCTGTCGTCGCCTTCCATCTTGCGCTCGAGAAAGGTGCGAACGCCGACCTCGAGGTAGCCGCTTAAGTGGCTAGGCTTGGCGCTGCCTAGCGCGCTCAGCACGCGGTCGTAGTCGCGCGCCTTCATCGGTCCATCGATCGCGCGCACGAGCTCGCGCGCGCGACTCGCCGACGATGCGAGCAGGATGCAGCGATCGATCACGACCGCGACGCACGCCATGGCTTGCAGCGTGAGCAAGATGACCACGCAGCGAACGGGCATGCCCATCGCGATCCAAAGCTCGACGAGGTTGATTTCCATGTCTCTCCTGCATGCGAGCGGCCAGCGCGCGCGGGTTGTGGCTTAGTCACGTTGTGAAGCGGCACGGTGTGAAGCGTGCGCGTGCGCTCACGCGTCCTCGAGTCGGAAGCGAATCGGTCGGGTGATCTTGAAGCGAACCTTGGCGTTGCCGCGGCGCGCCGGGGTGAAGCGCCACGCGGCGACGGTTTCGAGCACGGCTTCGTGCAGCTCAGTCGGACCGCTCACGATACGCGCATTGGTCACGGCACCGTTCTCGAGCACTTCGAAGCTGACGATCACCACGCCTTCGATGCCTTTGCGGCGCGCGCTCGCCGAGTACTTGGGCTGCGCGTTGCCGGCATCGG
>JAYUYY010000289.1:0-2422 GCA_043752225.1 Sandaracinaceae bacterium
CTCGGTCATGTGTTGCTGCGCAAGCATCCGACGCTCGCCACGCTCGAACGAAGGCGCGACAAGCGCCCGGTCGCCGTGTACATCGACACCGGCCAAGTCGGTCGCGCACGCTCGATCGTCGCGCCGTACTCCGTGCGCGCGGTGCGCGGTGCGACCGTCTCGACCCCGCTCACCTGGGACGAGGTCAGCCTCAACCTGGACCCCGCGCGCTTCACCATCTTCTCGGTGCCCGAGCGCATCGCGACCGTCGGCGATCCGATGACCGGTATGCTCGACGTCGAGCCCGACTTGGCTGCCGCCGTAGAAGGTCTCGGCCACCTCGTGCGTGCCTCCGCGCGTTCGTGAGCATCGAGGCGCCGTTACAGCGCACCCGCTCACCCATCCACGCAACGCTCCTCTGGCGCTCATCGAACCGGTAGATTAGGTACACAGCCGCCGTGTCTCACCCCGCTCCGATCGAAACCGCCGCGCGAGACAGCGTGCTCGACCGCCTAGGCCGCCCGCTTCGCGACCTGCGCATCTCGGTAACCGATCGCTGCAACTTTCGCTGCGGCTACTGCATGCCGCGCGACGTCTTCCACGACGGCTACGCGTTCATGCCGCGCGCCGAGATCCTGAGCTTCGAAGAGATCGAACGCATCGCGACGCTCGCCGTGCAAAAGCTCGGCGCGCGCAAGCTGCGCATCACCGGCGGCGAGCCGCTCTTGCGCCGCGACCTGCCTCGCTTGGTCGAACGCCTCGCGCGCATCGACGGCCTGGCCGATCTCACGCTTACCACCAACGGCCTCTTGCTCGCCGAGCACGCAGCGTCACTCGCGTCGGCCGGGCTCATGCGCACCACCGTGAGTCTCGATGCGCTGGACGCGATCACGTTCGGCGCGATGGCGGGCCTCCAAGGCGATCCCACCCCCGCGCTCGAACGCGTCCTCGCGGGCATCGACGCAGCGGTCGCGAACGGCCTGACGCCGCTCAAGATCAACTGCGTCGTGCAACGCGGCCTCAACGAGCACGCGGTCGAAGCGCTCGCTCGTCACTTTCATGGCACGCCGCACGTCGTCCGCTTCATCGAGTTCATGGACGTCGGCACGCTCAACGCATGGAGCCTCGAACGTGTCGTCCCTGCCGACGAGATCCGCGCATCGATCGAGCGCGTCGGCCCGATCGAGCCGATCGAAGAAGCCGCGAGTCGCACGAGCGCCGTCGCCGAACGCTATCGTTATCGCGACGGCGGCGGCGAGGTCGGCATCATCGCTTCGGTCACGCGTCCATTTTGCGAAACGTGCAATCGCGCGCGGCTCTCCGCCGACGGCCGATTCTTGAGCTGCCTCTTCGCCACGCAGGGCACCGACTTGCGCGCGTTGCTGCGCTCCGGTGCAACGGACGAAGCGCTACTCCAAACGCTCACTGCCGCATGGCAGAGCCGCGACGATCGCTACTCGGAGCTCCGTGCCACCCTCGGTGCCGAGCCAGGCGCGAATCATCGACGCCTCGAGATGTACCAAGTCGGCGGCTGAGCCGATTCTCCTCCTCACATCGAGCTGCACTCCATGACGCCTCTCGCTCTGATCGCGTTTGCCCTCACCGCTTTGAAGATCCTGATCTTCGTCGACTTCGCGCTGAGTTGGGTGATGCCGAACAAGGAGCAATTCCCTCGCTCCTGGACGACGACGATCACCGATCCGCTCTACGCGCCGATCCGCGCGCTCTTGAAGCCCGAGCAACTCGGCGGACTCGATCTCTCGCCGATGGCCGTGCTGATCCTGATTCAGCTCATGGAAGGCATGCTCGCGCGCGGCGGCTGAGTCATCGACTCACGCGACGCTCCGCTATCGGATATCGCCGTTCGCTTGCGCATCGTCGGTGGCTGTCAGCGACACAGCTTGATCGCTGCCATAGCTAAGCCCGAGCGCAAAGCCGCCATCGCCGAGCGGAAAGCCCATGTCGATCCGAAACGGATAGCGATTGAACTGCGGGAACAAGAGCCGCAAGCCCGCACCGATCGAGTGCTTCACGCCAAGCGTGTCAATCGAGTCGTACACCCCGCCGGCGTCATAGAAGAGCACGCCGCCGAGGTGCACCGACTGAACCACGAGTGGCCAGCTCCGGTACTCGAAGTTCGCGTAAACCTTGCTGCCGCCGAACACGTAAATCGCGGCTGCATCGTATCCGCGCAGCCCGTTGTCACCGCCGAGCGAGACGACCGAGCGCCCGCTGTCGCGCCTACGCCCGGCGTAGCTCGCGACTGCAACGAAGCGCCCGAAAACCCATGGCGGTGTCGCGCCTCGCAACAACATGCTCGCGTGCTGATCGCGGGCGCGCCCGTCCTCGAGCCGAGTGCTGCTCGAAATGCTCGCCTCGGCAAGCGCATCGTCCTCGGACCAGACATAGCCACTGGCGGCGGAGAACACGACCGAGTCGCTCG
>JAYUYY010000290.1:0-2419 GCA_043752225.1 Sandaracinaceae bacterium
CGAGCCCGCCGAGCGCAGAGACCAACGCAGGCTCGAGGTCACCGCCGCCCGCCGGCTCTTGATCGACGAACAGGCTGACCGCGCCGCCCTGATGCGCGACCGCGATGTACTGCGCTCCATCGCCCGGATCCTCGCCCGTGAGATCCTCGAGCGGGCCGGTGACGATGTCGGCGGGCTCCTTCGGAAAGCTCAACGCCGCGCCGGTCGTGGCGTCGCGGCCCTCGCCCGTCACGTGCTCGCACTCGCGCGCCGCGCTGTTTCCGCAGCCGAGCAAGCCCGACGCCACGGGATCAGTGCCCTCGAGCGCGGCATCGTCGGCGTCCGGATCGACATCGATGATCGTGAGCCCGTCGCGCGTGCGCGATCCGACGAACACGCGCTTGCCATCCGGCGCGACCGCGACGCTGGTCGAGAACGTCGGGATCTCGACCTCGTCCGCCAGCACGGCCTGCGAGGGAATCACGCACTGGGCGCCGAGCGCGCCGCGCCTATCGCAGTCCGCGACCTCCCGCTCGAGCGCGTCGAGTGAAAACGCATGCAGCGAGCCTGCGTTGAAGCGCAGGTCGAAGTTGCTGCTCGTCACGAACAGGAAGCGCGACTCGCCCGCGTTCGGCGCGGACAGCGCGAGCGCGTTCGGAAAGTACAGTCCGCCGAGCGGCGGAACGTCGCCAGCGTTCTCGATATCGCAGCCACCGAGCGCGCTGAATGGTGCGAATACGAGCAACGCGATAAGGGCCCGGACCGACATGGGGTGCGGACACTAGTCGCTGGCACCCCCCACCGCAAGCAGTGCGATCAGGCGCGATTGAACGGCGAGAGCACGCGCTCGGTCAGGCGCTCGCGCTCAGTCCCACGGATCCAAAACTTCGCTTTGCGTGGGCGGTCGCGAAGGCCGCGCAGGTCGCGTCGGTTGCTGCGCGGGCTGCGGCGCGCTCGGGCGCACGCTGGACTTCCTACGCGTCAGCGAGAGCTGCAGCTCATCGCCCGAAAATGCGGTGACCAGGAACGGCTTGTTCTCGTAGCCGTTGCTGCGCAGCTCGAGCTGCATCTGATCGCTACCGCTCGGCTTGGGCAGCTTGAATGGTGTGTTGCCGAGCAGCACGCCGTCTCGATAGAGCTTCGCGCCTTGCGGTTCGCTGGCGATCGTCATCAGCGCGGCGACCGGAGCAGGCGCGGGCTCGACCGGCGCTGCCGCGGGTGGCGGCTCGGCGATCGGCGGAGCTTTCACCGGCTCTGCTGCAGGTGCTGGCTGGACCACGTGCGCGGTGTTCGCTTCTGATTCCTTGCCGCCCTTCAGCATCAGGAACGCGATGATGCCGCCGAGCACCACGATGCTCGCGAGCGCGATCGGCATCAGGCTCTTCTTGCCGGGTACTTCGGCCTGACCCACGCCCACCGTCATGCGACCCGCAGGCTCGAGGTTGGTCGGCGTGTGCGTCGCGTTGGTGGTGCGCTCGACGCGATCGACGACGGCTCTCGGAGTTAGCCCCGCCTCGATCGCTTCGAGATCGGCGAGCAGCTCGGACATCGTTTGATAACGCTGCTCCGGCTTCTTTGCGAGGCACTTCATGATCACGGCTTCGAGCGCCGGCGGCACATCGGCCGGAGGCGGAAGCTCGTGCGGCGGAATCGGATTCTCGTACAAGTGCTTCGTCAGGATGCCCATCAAGTTGTCGGCATCGAACGGAACTTGGCCGGTGCCCATCTCGTAGAGCATCACGCCGACGGCGTAGATATCTGTGCGGTGGTCGACCGCGGTGCCCGCGCATTGCTCGGGCGACATGTAATGGGGCGTGCCGAACACTTGGCCCGCTTGCGTGAGCTTGCTCTGGCCGCCGCCGACCTTCGCGATACCGAAGTCGAGCACCTTCACGAAGTCTTTGTCGTTCCCGCGCTCGATCAGCTGGACGTTGTCCGGCTTCATGTCGCGGTGCACGACGCCGATCTCGTGCGCTGCACCGAGCGCGCGACACAGCTGCTTAGCGACGTGGATCGTGCGCTGCGAGGAGAACCGCCCGCGCTCGAGCGAGACGGTCAGCGCGCTTCCGGTCAAGAACTCCATCACGAAATAGGTCGAGCCGTCTTGCAGCTCACCGAAGTCGCTGATGTCGATGATGTGCTGGTTACCGATGGCCGAGGCGCTCTGTGCCTCTTGCCGGAACCGCGCCACAATCTGCTCGTTCTTCGAGACCTCGGGGCGCAGCACTTTGATCGCCAGTGGCTTGCGCAGCGTGACGTGCACGGCCTTGTAGACCAGGCCCATGCCGCCTTCGCCGAGCACGGACTCAACCCGGTAGCGACCGTCGAGCACTTGCCCGATCAGCGGATCGCGCGGGCTCGCTTGCGGTACCGCAGCGACCGTCTCGCCGGTGCCGTCTCCTCCGGACTCGGACATGTGTTTCCTATCGTAACTCAAGCG
>JAYUYY010000291.1:0-2415 GCA_043752225.1 Sandaracinaceae bacterium
TCGCGCTCGCGCAGAGCCTCGCCAAGCCGAATCGCAAGACGCTCGGCTTGATCAAGGCTAGCTTGTACGCGCCGACGCTCGCGCTGATCGCAGCCGAGCGCGCGCAGACCGCTGCGATCCGCACGCAGAACTAAGCGTTGTCAGCGCGCTTGAGCCCGACGCCTTTCCACAGCGCGAACAGCGCTGGATAGATCGTCAGCTCGAGCAAGAACGAGCTCGCGAGCCCGCCGACCATTGGCGCTGCGATCCGCTTCATCACGTCGGCGCCGGCGCCCGTGCTCCAGAGCAGCGGCATCAGTCCGACCATCATCGTCGCGACCGTCATCAGCTTCGGCCGAATGCGCTGCGCCGCGCCTTCCACGATCGCTTCTTTCAGCTCCTCGCGCGTCGTGAGCTTGCCTGCGAGCACGCGCGCTTCGTGGCTGATGCGCAGGTACAGCAGCATGATCATGCCGGTCTCCGCATCGAGCCCCGCGAGCGCGATCAGCCCTACCCAGACCGCGACGCTCAGCTCATAGTCCAAGATGTATAAGATCCACACCGCGCCGATCAGCGAGAACGGCACGGCGAGCAGCACGATCGCGGTCGAGACGACCGACTGCGTGCTCAGGTACACGAGCAGCGCGACCAGCAAGAGCGTGAACGGCAACACCAACGCGAGCCGCTCCTTCGCGCGCTCGAAGTGCTTGAACTGACCGGTCCACTCGATGCGCGTGCCCTTCGGCAGCTGGACCTGCGCGCCGACTGCGCGCTGCGCGTCTTTCACGTAATCCGCGATCGGCCGATCGGTGTCCACGAACACGAAGCCCACGAGCTTGCCGCCCTCGCTGCGGATCATCGGCGGGCCGATCGTGCTCTTGAGCTTTGCGACTTCTGACAGCGGGATCTGCGCGCCGCTCGGCGTCGGCACGAGCACGCGCTCCAGCATGCTGGGATCGTCGCGGTACTCGCGGCCATAGCGCACCGCGATCGGAAAGCGCGCGCGACCCTCGATCGCTTCGCCGATGCTCATGCCGCCGACCGCGGTCGTCACCAGCTCTTGCACCGCCGCGACCTGCAAGCCGTAGCGCGCGAGCTTCTCGCGATCGATCTCGACGTCTAGGTAAAAGCCTCCTGTCGCGCGCTCGGCGAACGCGCTGCGCGTGCCCGGTATTTGCTGCACCACGCGCTCGATGGCCACCGCAGCGCGCTCGATCGTTTGCAGGTCATCGCCGAACACTTGGATGCCGAGCGGGCTGCGCACACCGGTCGAGAGCATCTCGGTGCGGGTCTGGATCGGCATCCAGAAGATGTTCGGCATGCCCGGGTACTGCAGCTTCAGATCCATCTCGGCGATCAGCGCTTCATAGGTAAGCCCTGCGCGCCACTGCGACCGCGGTTTGAGCGTCACCACCGTCTCGGCCATTCCGATCGGCGCCGGATCGGTCGCGGTCTCCGCGCGCCCCATTTTGCCGAACACGCGCTCCACCTCTGGAAAGGTCTTGAGCCGCGCGTCCATGTCCGAGAGCACGCGCGCGGCTTCGGTCGCGCTCATGCCGTCGGGTGCGGTCGGCATGTATAAGATCGCGCCCTCGTGCAGCGGCGGCATGAACTCGCTGCCCAAGCGCGTGAATGCAGGCACGGTGAGCGCGAGCGCGACCACCGCGAGCAGCGGCACGAGCACGCGGTGTTCGACCACGAAGCGCACGACGTGTGAGTAGCCCTGCACGAGCCAGCGATTGAGGAAGTTGCTCTCCTCGCGCCGCACCTTGCCGCGCACCAAGAGCGCGACCAGCGCAGGCGTGAGCGTGATCGCGAGCAGCGCGCCAAAGCCCATCGAGTACGTCTTGGTCAGCGCGAGCGGGCGAAAGAGGCGCCCTTCGGTGCCTTGCAGCGTGAGCACGGGCAGGAACGAGACGGTGATGATCAGCAGCGAGAAGAAGATCGAAGGTCCGACCTCCTGCATCGCGGACACCACCACAGAGTGGCGCGGCTCGCTGCCGCCTTCGTGTTGCCAGCGCTCCAGGCGCTTGTGCACGTTCTCGACCAGGATGATCGAAGCATCGACCAGCGCACCGATCGCCACCGCGATCCCGCCGAGCGACATGATGTTGGCGCTGATGCCCTGCGCCGTCATCGGTAAGAACGCGAGCAGCACCGCGACCGGCAGCGTCACGATCGGCACCAGCGCGCTCTGGACGTGGAGCAGGAACAAAAAGATCACGAGCGCCACGATCAGCATCTCTTCGACCACGGTGCGCTTGAGCGTCGTAATCGCGGCGCGGATCAGCTCCGAGCGGTCGTACGTCACCACCAGCTCGACGCCTTCCGGCAAGCTCTGCTCGATCTCGGCGATGCGCTGCTTCACCGCGTCGATGACGCGCAGCGCGTTCTCGCCGTAGCGCATCACCACGATCCCGCCGGCGACCTCACCTT
>JAYUYY010000292.1:0-6346 GCA_043752225.1 Sandaracinaceae bacterium
CGTTACTTCGTGGAAGCTGCTTCCGTGCTGAAGCTTCGGCCGCTCGCACCGCACGAGACGGAGTCGCTGCTGCAATCGATTTTCGGCGATGTCGCGAACCTGCGCGTGCTGGCCGATCCTCTGCATCGCTTGGCGTCGGGAGCGCCGGGTGCGCTGATGCAGCTGGCGCAGCACATGATCGATCGCGGCTTGGTTCGCTATGAAGCAGGCGCGTGGCTGCTACCGGCTCAGCACGATCCCGCGGACATGCCGTCGTCTCTGCACGCCGCGCTGCAAGCCAAGTTGGCGCGCTTGTCGCCCGCGAGTCTCGCGCTCGCCGAGGGCCTTTCACTCGCTCAGCGAGAAGGTCTCGACCTCGACGAGCTCAAGATGCTGCTCGCGAACGACGACACCTCCGCCGTGCTGAACGCGGTGGACGAGCTGCTTGCGCTCGGCATCGGGCGCCTGACCGGCGCGCACTACCGGCTGACGAACGACACCTACCGCGCGATGCTGACGCCGGCCGCGTCGTTCGAACGAACCCGCGTGCTCCACGGCCGGTTGGCGGCGTTGATCGATCTCAGGCCCGGCAACCGAAGTTGGGCCGTGATCGAGCACTTGATCTCGGCGGACCGTGCGCAGGAAGCGCTCGAGCGGATCCTTCCGGGCGCGCGCGATCAGAGCAAGCTGACGCCACAGCAAATCGCAGCGCTTGCGTGCGAGATGCCAGCGAATTGGCAAAAGCATTTGCGAGCGCTGATCGCACATTGCGAGCGTGCGGGCCGGCCGGCCATCGAGGCGCACTTGGTCCGAGTGATGCTCGTTGGGTATGCCGCGCTCACGGCACAGGCTGAGCGCGCCGACGTCGAGATCCTGATCAAGCAGCTCGAGCACGACTGCGGGCACGACATCTACATGGGCTTGCACGACGAGCCGTTGACGCCGCCGGACCGGCTGATGAAGGCGCTGACGCTCGCTCAGCAGCGCTTCGACAGCACCCCAGCCGAACTGCGCGTGCTGCCGCTCGCCGAGGCGTTGCCCAGCTTGGCCCGCGCCGTCATCAGCGCGATCGGCGTGATGGGTCCGCGTTATGACTACGCGTTCTGTCGCGACCTGCGCTCGATCGAGCCGTTCGTATCGCTCGCCCCTGCGCTGCAGCTCGTGCAGTGGAACGTCGAGGGCACGCGCTCCCTTGCGACCGGTCACTACCGAATTCTGCTCGAACGCAATGCCGCGATCATCGCCCGCATGGCCGAGCCCGATCGCGCGGGCCTCGATGAAGTCTCGTGCCGCTTCATGGGGCTCGCGCTGAAATTCTCGACGACACTGGTCAATACGATGTTTGGTCGCGCGCCCAAAGAGGAGTATCTCGCCGACCTCGAGGGCGACCCGATCTTCACGATCAATGCGTGTCGCCTGCGCATGCTCGCGGCGCTGTGCAATGGCGACACCAAGGCGGCCGACGTCTTCAAGCGCAAAGCCGAGCTGATTCGGCTGCGCGACAACCCTCCGCAAATGTTCGAAGGCAGCCACGTGCTTCGAGAATTCGTGGTCTATGCCTTCGCCGGCGATCTGGCGCGGCTCAAGCAGCTCTTGCCCGCGATCGAACAAAGAGCGCAACACACTCCGGGTTGGCGGCCGCCCCTGCATCATGCGCGCGGCGCGTATCACAACCTGCGCGGTGCGTTGCCCGAAGCGCTGGCCGACTTCGAAGCGGGGCTCGCCATCACGCGCGCCGGCGAGCATCCGTCGCATGCGCAGCTCGCAGGCTCTTACCTTTTGGTGCTGCTCAAGCTCGATCGCGCTGCAGACGCGTTAAGCGCGGGTCGGGAGCTGCTGCATGGCGTGCGCGCGGCCGAGCTCGGCCCGGCTTCGCACCCGCTGCTCGAGGCGATGGCGCGCGTGTATACCGAAAATGGATCGCACGAGGAGGCGCGACAGCTCGCCGACGAAGCGACCGCGCTGCTCGAAGACTTTGGAGCGGGCGGCTTGGTGCTGGGCGGCGCCTACGAGACGCGGGCACGCGTGGCGCTCGCGGCCGGCGACCAAGTCGCCTTCGACGTGTTCGCGCGCAAGTGCGCAGCGATTTATCGCGCCGGTCACAATCCGTTGCTCAGCGCACGCTACGCAGCGCTGATGGCCAGCGCCGCCGCAGCGCACATCTCGATCTCGGAGGATGTTCAAAACGCTGCTGCAGACGTGCTCGCAAAAACGCTCCAAGCGCTCTCGCAGAACCAATCCAGCACCGCCGGCGGGCGCGCACGCATCGCACTGCGCTCGCTGCTCGAGGCCACGGGCGCGGGTGGCGGCTTCATCTATACGGTTCAGCGCGACGGCTCGACGCTGATGGCGCAAGAGGGTGCAGTGGTCGCTCCGCTCGATCTCGACGGGCTGGTCGCGAAGCTCATCGAGCACCTCACGGTCGAGCACGACGACGTCACCATGGCGCATACCGTTGCGCCCGGAGAAGCGCCCGTCGCGATGTGGTGCAACGCGCTCGGCGAACCCTTCACGCCGTTCGTGCTCATGCATACGAGCCCGCGCGGGGTCGAGATCACCGGCGTGGTGGCCTTGTGCGCGAAGCCCGATTCACGCCAAGTCTCGCGGCAGCTGCTCTCGGGAATCAGCGAAGCCCTGCACCAGTCCGGCGACGTCGCAACCCTCTTAGCCGCCTGGTGATCGCAGCGCGAATGCATGCGCGAGCATTCGCCGCGAATCACCTTCGATGGGCGCGGCGGTATTCCATTGGGGCCATGCCGGTCCAGCGCTTGAAAGCGCGGTTGAATGCGGCGGCGTGTGAGAAGCCCAGCAAGAGCGCGATGTCGGCGAGCAAGAGATCGCTGGTCTTCGCGTAGCTGAGCGCGAGGCCGCGCCTCAAATCATCGAGCAAGCTCTTGTAGCTCGTGCCTTCTTCTTCGAGCCGCCGCGCCATCGTGCGCAAGCCCACGCCGAGCGTCTTGGCGACGCGCGGCGCGCTCGGCTCACCGGTGCGCAGCTCTTCGAGCAAGCGCGTGCGCACGCGTTCGGTAAACGTCTCGACCTTCGGCAGCTCGGCGAGCAGCTGCTCGGCGTGACGGCTGATCAAGCGATGCAGGTTCGCGTCTTGCGTCGCCAGCTCGCGATCCAGGTACGCGCGCTCGATCACGAAGCCCGTGAACGTCGAGTCGAAATGTACGCTGCCTTCCGGGAAGCTGTTCTCGTATTCCCCGAGGTCGCCACCGCCCGAATGCCGAAAGTGCACCTCGTACGGTCGCTGGTTTGGATCCAGGCGCTTGCGCACCGCGCCCGAAAACGCCGCGAGCGCGAAGTCCTCGGCCGCACGCGGAAACACCACCGCGTTGCGCAAGCGAATGAACGCGCGATCGCCTTCGAGCTCGACGGCGATGTCGAGCCCGTCGTTGAGCAGGTGCAGGTAGCGTCCGATCACCGCGATCGCTTCGTGCCCAGTGCGCGCAGAGCTCGCCGCGTATTCCAGCGCGCCCAGCTCGCCCACGCCGAGCTCGCGGCCCGCCTTGAGCCCGAGGTCTGGATCGCCGGTGAACGCGATCGCCCCGGCGAGCATCTCGTGCATCGTGTCGGTCGGCACGCGCTCGTCGGGATCGTGGGCGTCGAGCGAATCGAGCCCGGCGGCCGGCACCGCCGGGTTGCGCCGTAACAGCTGCACGAACGGCCGAACCAGCCGCATCGAATAGGTCGGTCGTGAGACCGCGTGAGGCAACGCCATAAGCGGGCGCGAGTATAAGCGGCGCGCGCGCCTAGCGGTACGCCCTACGCGATGGACTTCACGAAGCCGCTCTCCAACGCCAGCTCACGCACCGCCGGCAGGACGGCATCGAACGCGGTCGAGTTGCACGCGAGAATGCCGTGCGTGTTCGCGATCTCGCTGCTCATGTAGTCGAACGGCCTTCCGAGCACGTCGGTAAAGCGTCCGCCCGCGCCGTGCAAGATCGCTTCGGGCGCGCACGCGTCCCAGCGGCTCGAGCGATCGGACATGTGCACGTAGAGATCGGCGTTGCGCTCGGCGATGTGGCCGATCTTGAGCCCGACCGATCCGCTCGCGGTCTCTTCGGTAATGCCGAGCGTGCCGATCAGCTTCTCGATGTCTTTGGGCCGGTGCGAGCGCGAAACCACCAGCTTGAGCGCGCTTGGATCCGTCAGCTCTGAGACCGCGAGATCGCGGTAGCTGCCTTTTTCCGCCAGCGTCGCGATCTTGTAGCCGTTCTCGCCGATCACGCCCAAGTACAGCTTGTCGAGCGTCGGCTGATACACGACGCCGACGCGCGCGCGACCGCCGATCGCGAGCCCGATCATGATCGAGAACTCGCCGTTCTGCGCGACGAACTCTTTGGTGCCGTCGAGCGGATCGACGAACCAGCAGCGCTCGTTCTGCGTCGCCCATGCATCCTTGGGGCTCTCTTCGGCGACGATTCCGTCGCGCGGAAACGCCTTCGCGAGGCGCTCCACGATGAACGCGTTCGCGGCGCGGTCGGCTTCGGTGACCGGATCCTCTTTGCCCTTGAGCTCAACCGTCACGTGACCGTAGTGGCCGAGCACGATCCGGCCGGCCTCGAGGGCGAGCGCGCGCGCTTCGTGCAGCTCTTTTTCAAGCTCGGGTTTGACTGGGCTCGGCGACATGAAGCGCACGCTACACGATTATCGCAGCAGCACCGCAAGCGCTCCGCGACCGCCGAGCGTTTCGTGCGCGCTGGCGAACGCTTGCACGAGCGGTGCGGCGCCCCCGCGGCTTAGTGCCTCACGTGCGATCCCTCCGAGCACGCCGACGCCGTCTTCGGAATGCGTCCCTTTGCCGACGATGATCAGCAGCTTGCGCGCGCCCTTTCGATGCTCGCTGCGCACGAAGTCATGCACGTGCGAAGCGGCGTCGGCCGCGCGTTGACCGTGCAGATCGAGCGTGGTCTCGGGCGCGAACCCGCTGCCTTGCACGAGCGCGAGCGACTTGCGCGAAGCGCCTTGCCGGATCGCTTGCACGTAGCCGTCGCGCTCGACCGACATCTCGAAGCGCACGCCGCCCCCGATCAGAGCCCCGAGCCGCTCGCGCGCTTGGCGATCGGCTTCGAGCGCTTGCAGGTCGATCGCCGGCGTTTTGGGCGCAGCCGTGACTCTCGTCGGTTTGGGCGCACGCGCGATCGGGCGCACGCCGCGGTAGGCGTCGCCGAGCGCGGCCAGCTCACCGGCGGTGTACTTGGAGCGCGGCCGCGGGGCTGGCGCCGTGGTGACCGCGAGCGGTGGCTTGGTGGTCGGCGTCGCGGTCGGCGTCGCGGCTGCACCGGCTTTGACCTGCGCGCTCGACTTGGCCGGCGCGGCTTTCGCGGACTTGCTCTCGGCTTTGGCGGCCGATTTGAGCTTTTGAAGGCCGGCGTCACGCAGCGCAGCGCCGAGCTGACCGCCGATGTTGGGCGGCACAACCCCCTTTTCGACAACCTTTTCGGGCGCGCCCTTCTTCTTACGCATGCGCGCGCGAGAATACTCGACACAGACCGCGAACGCGCTTGATCGCGCCTCTTGACGCGTTTGTCCCACTCCGCTCAATTGCGGCCGCGTGTTTTCCATCGTGATCACCGAACGCGGCGGCGCCCAACGGCTGCTTGAGGTCGACGCCATCGAAGCGGGCATTGGCCGGCTCGAGGACAACGACGTGGTGTTGCCGCGCAGCAACGTCTCGAAGCACCACGCGCGCTTGGTGCTCAAAGACGACCGCTGCGTGGTCGTCGACCTCAAGAGCACCAACGGCACCTACGTAAACGGTCGCAAGATCAGCGCGCCGATGGTCGTGGGCCCGACCGACAAGATCTACATCGGCGATTTCATCCTGACCCTCACCCAGGGCATCGTGTCGGTGACCTCGGAGCGCCGCTTGCGCTCCGATAGCGACACGCGCGAGCAGCGCGAGCCCGCCCACGCGAGCTTTCGGCCGCCTGCGCGCGAGCCGATGCACGAGCCCGGCTTGGGCGCACCCGCGGTGCCACTCGAAGTGCGAAATCGGCCCAGCAATCACCCGCGCCAGGGCTTGCCCGTGCCGGTGCGCTCGCCGCTGCTCTCTTCGGCTCCGCCGCCCGCGCCTTCGAGCTCGAGCAGCAGCTACACCGGCCCGACCTTGCGCCCGGACGAGCTGCCACCCGAAGTGCTCTCGTTCGAAGAGCTCCCGGTCGAGATCGCGCCGAGCGGCGACGACGAGATGAGCAGCGAGGTGATCCTCACCGAGCCCATGCCCGAGGAGGCCGGCTCGTCCCCACGCCTCAGCCGCCCCGACGCCGGGATCGATCAGACCTTCGAACGCCCGCTCGGCTCGAGCACAGAGCGCGATTCGGACGCAGCCCCCGTGCCCGCCGTGACGCCGCCCGCGCGA
>JAYUYY010000293.1:0-2412 GCA_043752225.1 Sandaracinaceae bacterium
GAAGCCATCGGCGCCGATCGCCGAGAGCAGCTTCCAGTCGGGCGCGCCACCCGAAGCCGTGCACACCACTATAGGTAAGCTGTGATTGGTGCGCAGCGCGGCCGTAAGCTCGACGCCGTTGAGCCCCGGCATATCGAGATCGATCACCGCCAGCGATGCCGGCTCGCGATCGATCGCGGCGAGCGCAGCTTCACCGTCGGCGACGACCTCGATCTCCGCGTTCGGGAACGCATAGCGCAACGTTTCGCTGGCGAGATCGCGGAAGTCGGCGTCGTCGTCCGCGACCAAGATGCGGATCGCCTGGGTCGGCGTCACGAGCGACTCGCGCGCTTCGAGGAGCTGGCGGCGCAGCTCGTCCGAGCTCGCGGTTCGCTTCATCGGATCGGTTCGGATCGAAGCGAGCAGCGGTAAGTCGAACGCGGTGCCGAGCTCCGGGCGCAAGCTGCTCGGCAGCGGCGGCGGCGTCGCGTGCGCCTTGAGCATGTCGGCGGTCGTCACGATGTCGTACGGCGGCTCGCCGGTCAGCATCTCGTACGCGATCACGCCGAGCGCGTACACGTCCGAGCGCTGCAAGAGCTGCGGTGCCAGATCGCTGCGCGCGAACTCGGGCGCCATATATGCAGGCGTGCCCGCCATCGGATGCGCGCCGGCGCGACCCATGTGATCGAACAACCGCGACAAGCCGAGATCCGCGATCGCGACGCGCGAAGCGGGACCGAGCAAGATGTTGCTGGGCTTCAAGTCACCGTGGACCGTGCCGGATGCGTGGATCGCGCTGACGCCGCGACAGATCTGATCGAGATAGCCGAGCGACTCGTCGATCGACGGCATCTTGTCTTCCAAGATCAAGTCGTCGAGCCAGTTCGCAACGTTGCTTCCGGGCACGTACTCCATGACGAAGTACGGCGAGCCATCGATCTCACCGAACGAAAAAATTTCGACGACGTTCTCGTGCCGCACACGCGCCATCGCGCGCGCTTCGATCAAGAAGCGCTCGTGCGCGTTCTTGTTGCGGCCGTACGTCGGGCGAATGAGCTTGATCGCGACGTCGCGTTGCAAACGCTCGTCGACCGCGAGCACCACCATGCCCATGCCGCCTTGCCCGAGCGGACCGACGACGCGATATGCGTTGTCGATCAGCGAGCCGGTCGCAGGCCCCTCCCAATTCGGCTCCGAAGGCTTTGGCGGCTCGAGGCTCAGCGCCGTCTCCGCTCGGCCGCTGACGCTGCGCGTCTCACCGCCGCGCGATCGGGTGTCGTCCGTTCGCTCGACACGCGGGTCGACACGTGGGTCGACACGTGGGTCGACACGTGGGTCGATTTTCGAGTCACTGTCTCGATTCATGCGCCTTGGCCCCGACTGCGACCGTGCGATTGTACATCGCGGCTAGCGCTCGATACGAGGCTCATACACGCGCACGAGCATCGCGCACGCAGCTTCCGGGCACACGCGCTCACCGGCACGTACATATGTGTGGCTCATCGTTTGCGTCATGCTGCGATGCGATGGCACGCATGAACGAGCTCGAGCAGCGACTACTCGCGCTCAAGCAACGCATGGAGAGCGGCTTGCTCGATCGCGCGCGTGCGCTGCGCGAGTTTGCCGAGCGACTCGATGCCGGCGATGCGACCGCGCGCAAATCGATCAAGACCGAGAGCCACAAGCTGCGCGGCGTCGCCGGCACCTACGGACACCAAGAGCTGACCGACAAAGCGGCGGAGCTCGAGCAGCGCGCGAGCCTCTCGCCTCCTGCGGTGGTCGGGCGCATGGCGCGCGATCTCGCAGCGTTGGTCGAGCAAGCGAGCGCGAACAGCGTTCCTTCCTCGACCGCGCTGCCCGGCGCAGCGATGTCGGCTCGTGCGAGCGCTCGTCCGCCTGCCCGTCGTCCGAGCAGCCGGCCCGCGAGCACGCGATCTACGAGCAATCGTCCAGCCAAATCCGACAAGACCGACGCGCCCAAGCACGAGACGTTGCTCGCCGCGGGCGGTCGCAAGCTACGCGTGCTCGCGATGGACGACGATCCGCTGACGCTGCGCCTGCTCGCGCTTACGCTCAAGCAAGTCGGCGGCTTCGACGCGACGATCGTCGAGAGCGCGACCGTGGCGCTCGAGCTGCTCGCCCGCGAGCAGTTCGACATCGTGGTCTCCGACGCGATGATGCCGGAGATGAACGGCAAGGAGCTGTGCGTGCGCGCGCGCGAGATCGGGGTCACGGCGCCCGTGATCATTCGGTCGGCCGCGAGCCCGGAGGAGCTGGGTTGGGCGAGCTCGTTGCCCGGCGCGACCGCGTGGCTGCGCAAGCCGTTCAAGCCCAGCGAGCTGGTGCAGGACATCGCGCGGATCGCGAAGCAGCACGCCGCTGCGCGCTGACGTGTATCCTGCTGCTCCATGATGCCTGGCATGGAGCTTTTCG
>JAYUYY010000294.1:0-6335 GCA_043752225.1 Sandaracinaceae bacterium
CCACGCACATCACGGATACCGGTTTGCATCCGCCGCGCTCGTACGGACAGACCGTCGCCGGTCTTGGCGCACACGAAAGCGCGCAGCTCGAAAATCCGCGCGACATCAGCCCCGAGCTCTCCGAAGCGGCGCTGCGATCGCTCACTCCGCCCAAGAGCCGACCGCCCGGCCCATACGACGCGGCGAGCGAGCACGGCTCGGGCTATCCGCCGCCGCTCGCGCCGAGCGAACGGCCCGGCGGCTTTGCCGAATCGGGCGATGTGAGCCCGACGATGGTGCTGCCACGCAGCTCGCGATCGCGCCCGCCCGAGCGCGAGGCGGACGGCGTGTTCGATCGCGAGTCCACGCGACCGCAAAGGCCCTCGAGCTTGCCGCCGCGCGACGGCGCCGCCCGCTTAATCGCGCAGCCGCACAAAGGCGCGGGCAGCTACGCGATGCGCAACGCCGACGAGTCGGTCGTCGATGTCACGCGCGGCAGGAGCATGCCCGAGCGTGGCTCCGTGTTTCCCGAGCCGCGCCGGAGCGGGTCGCCGCAATCCAACACGAGCGCGCGCAGTGAGGGGCTCGGCGATACGCGCAAAGAGATACGGCCGAGCGATCCGCGGCGCGACGCGCGCGCGGCTGATCCACGCCGGGAAGCCGGCGACTCGATGAACCGCACCGACATCGTGACGATGGCGCCTTCGATCCGCGAGTCGCTGCGTCCACCGGCGCCGCCCGACGAGACCGAAGCGCTCAACATCGATCTCAGCGGCGAAGCCGATCGCTTGGTCGAGCGCTTGAGCGCGAGCACGCCGGGCGAAGAGGTCCCGCTCGTCGCGGGTCTAGTGCGCCTGGGACACGCAGGCATCGCCGCGCTCGTGCGTCGCTTTCCGGGACCGGCGTGGGCGCCGCGCGGTCAGCTGCACAAGCGCGCGATCGCGGGGCGTGACCTCGGCCCGTTGCCGCGCGCGCTCTGGGCCTTCGAAGACGGGATCGTGCCCGCGTTGACCGAGCTACTCGAAGCGCCGCACGCCGATGCGCGCCTCTATGCGGCCGTGCTCGCCGGCGATCGCGTGCATCCCGATCTGCTGTGGCCGCTGTATCGCCGCTTGTTCGATCCCGAAGGCACGGTTCGCCTGCTCGTCGCCGAGACGCTGCCGCTGTATCGCAACGTGCAGAGCTTCGACGATATCCTGCGCTCGCTGCGCAAGCGCGCGGTCGACGATCGCGAGACGGTGCTGCATCGGCTCGCCGCGCTCGAAGCGCTCGCGAGCCTGCGCGATTCGGACAGCATCGATGTGCTGGCGGATCTGGCTGCGCACTCCGACCGGCAATACTCCATGCCTGCACAGCGTGCGTTGATCGCGATCACCGGCCAAGACTTCGGCGATGCCGCCAAGAAGTGGAAAGCTTGGTATGCCAAGAACGCGCAGCTGCACCGCGCGCAGTGGCTGATCGAAAGCCTGCTGCACAACGAGCAGCGCGTGCGCTCGGTCGCCGGCAACGAGCTGCAAAAGCTCACGCAGGTCTATTACGGCTTCGTCGCCTCCGCGCCCAAACGCGACCGCGAACGCGCCCGCGACCGCTACCGCGCGTGGTGGGAATCCGAAGGTAAGGCTCAGTTCGCCCGGTAGGCTTCGCGTCGATTTTGGCGCGAGAGCGGCTTACGTCCTCGAAAAAATCCTCGCAATACAGGAAGTATTGCTGCGGTTTTTTCTGCGGGCGCGCTCGCTCTCGCACCAAAATCGACGCGAAGGCAGGAGCCTCTTACCTGCGCTGTCCTAGAAGATCTCGCAGTCGCTGTTGAAGCCGGCGGGCAACGCGCTCTCCCATGGGTTGGGATCGACGCCGTACGGGTGGGCCTTGAAGAACTCCCAGATGTCGCTCGCGAAGGGGCCACCGCTGCAGTGGCCGCCGCCCGTGTTGCAGTTGATCACGAATCCGCCGCGGCCCTTGAACGCCGTGTCTGCCGTGCGGCTGGTGTCCTTGAAGTCGACGCCGACGTTGTCGTTCTCGCCGTGGATCGTCATGAGCGCCGGCGTGTACATGGTCTCGAACATCTGCGGAAAGACCCAGCCGCCCGAGTTGGGCGCCGCAGCCGCGATGTAGCTCGACCGGAGCGCCGCCATCGCGCCGGAAAAGAGCCCGCCCGCGCTGCAACCGGTCGTGAAGATGCGATGCGGATCGACGTTGTGGTTCGCGACGGCGCACGCGACCAGCTGGTCGGTGAGCTCGAAGTCGCCCGCCCCGAAGATCGAAGTTCCCGATAGGAAGTCGCCGCCCGTCGTGCCCTGGAACGAGACCAGCACGCCACCTTCGGAGACGACACCATCGCGGACAGCGCCGGCCATGAAGCCGAACTCGCCCGCCGTAGAGCCGGTGCCGTGCCAGTAGAAGACCATCGGCGCGGTCGCGCTCGCCGCCTTTGGGCCGGCGACGATCTGAATGCCGCCGAGACCCATGAACGTGATCGTTCCGTTGGTGAAGCTCGGGCAATCGCCGCTCACGGCAGGGATGACGGGATCGCTCGACGTCATCACGCCGGTACCTGCTGCACCGCCGGTCATGCCGGCCATGTCCATGCCTGCCGCACCGCCCGTGGTGCCAGCGATCATGCCGGCCGCGCCGCCGGTCGTGCCCGCCGCGATCATGCCCGCAGCGCCTGCGGTCGTGCCCGCGACGCCCATACCCGCGACGCCCGTACCCGCGACGCCCGTGCCGGCGATGCCCATGCCGGCGACCGGGATGCCGGTCGTGCCGGCGGTCGCGAGCATGCCGGCCGCGCCGTTCACGCCTCCGAAGCCCCCGGTCGCGAACGCGCCTGCTTGGCCAGCGGCTCCGAGCCCACTCTGGTCCATGCTCGCTTCGCTAGCGCATGCCTGCGCCAGTGCCGCGAGGGACAACGCCACCGAAAGCACACTTGTACGCCTCATGCCGACCTCCAAAAGGAACCGCGAGAGCGCGGCCAACCCACCCTTTTGCTCGTTAGCAGGCCTTATCGAGCATTGCATCGCGTCTGGTGCACAAATCGTACACCGCCCTGCAAGACTCATTCTGCGCCCACATTCTGCCAATAAACGCCCCCGCATTGCTTGGAGGCGCAGCGCACTGCGCATTGGGCGACCGCTTTCAGAGGCCAGCGTCATCGGGCGAAGACCAACGCGGCAGGCAGACACGCTGCTCGGGGTCCCCGTCGCGCAGGTGGGCTTCGCACTCGTAGCGCGCGGCACGGCGCGTCGTCCTCGCAGATCGCGAAGCACAGCCCTCCGCTCGGCCCACCGCTCAGGCACTAAGCGCCGCAGTCGTCATCGAATGAGCTTCCGCGGTGCAGTAGCCACCCCGCGCAGACAACTCTTCGCCGGCAGCGCCCCGCGAGGACCGCTTGCGCTGCAATGCTCGGTGCTTGTGCGCCCGGCTGATGCGAAGAGCCTGCGTCTGGCTCCGCTGCGCGCTCACACCCAACGAGCGCGAGCGCTGTGCAGAGCGCACGCGCGAACGTGGATACCTAGAGTTAGGACAGACCGTTCGCAGCGCTGCTCGCACTGCGAAACGACTACATGAAGAGCTTCTCGAAGTCAGCCTTGCGCAAGACTTTGGTGCCGTGCTTCTCGGCGGCTGCGAGCTTGGTCGCGCCGACGTTCTCGCCGGCTAGCAAATACGTAGTGCCCTTCTTCACGCGCTCGTGCGTCTCGCCTCCGGCCGCACGGATGCGCGCGTGGATCTCCTCGCGCGGTGAGCCGAGCGTGCCCGTCACGCAGAACGACATGCCAGAGAGCGCACCGCCGACGATCACCGCGCGCGGCGCCATCGGTTTCGTCTTCACGCCGAGGTCGAGCAGCTTCTGCGCGATCTCTCGGTTCACCGGATCGGCGAAGAAGGCCGCGATGCTCTCGGCGGTCTTCTCGCCGATGCCGTGGATCGCCTCGAGCTCGATCTTCATCTGCTCGGGCGGCGTCGCGAGCAACGTCTCGAGCGAGCCGTACTGCTCGGCGATCTGCGCGGCGGCGACCGTGCCGACCTGCGGCACTCCGAGCCCGGTGAGCAGCTGCGCGAACGTGCGCGCGGTTTTGGCCAGCTCGACCGCAGCGAGCACGTTGTCGACGCTCTTCTCCGCCATGCGCGGCAGCTCGAGCAGCTGCACGCGCTTGTCGGGCAGCGCGAACACGTCAGCCAGATCGCGCAACAGCCCGAGATCGACCAGCTGATCGATCAGCGCTTCGCCCAAGCGATCGACGTCCATCGCGCTGCGCCGCGTGAAGTAAAAGATGCCGGTCTTCACCCGACCCGGGCAGCGCGCGTTGCTGCAACGCAGCGCGGCTTCTTCGTCGATCCGCGCGACCGCGCTCTTGCACGAGGGGCAATGCGTCGGCGGCTCCCACGGCGCGGTGCCCTCCGGCCGCTTCTCGAGCAGCACCTCGAGCACCTGCGGGATGATCTCGCCGGCCTTCTCGATCCGCACCGTGTCGCCGACGCGCACGTCTTTCTCGGCGACGTAGCCCGGGTTGTGGAGCGACGCCCGCGCCACCACCGTGCCCGAGACCGGCACCGGATCGAGCATGGCGACCGGCGTCAGCGCGCCGGTGCGGCCGACATCGCACTCGATGCCGCGCACCACCGTGAGCACGCGCTCCGCTTCGTATTTGTACGCGATCGCCCAACGCGGAAAGCGCGCGGTGAAGCCGAGCTGCTTGCGCTGCGCGAGCGAGTCGACCTTCACGACGACGCCGTCGGTGTCGTACGGCAGCTGCGCGCGCTCCGTGTCGAGCTTCGCGATGTACGCGAGCACCTCTTCGATGCTCGCGCAGACCTGATGCCGCTTGTGGGTCGCGATGCCGAGTTTGTCGATCGCGTCCAGCACGTCGGAGTGGCGGTCGTAGTAGGGCTCGACCAAGTCGTAGATGAAGACGCGGATCGCGCGCGCGCGAGCTTGCTGCGGATCGAGCAAGCGCAGCGCGCCCGACGCAGCGTTGCGCGGGTTTGCAAACGGCTCTTCGCCCGCCGCGCTGCGCACGTCGTTGATCGCTTTGAGATCGCGGCGGTAGATCACGACCTCGCCGCGCAGCGTGAGCGCGCGGGCGTCAGCGAGCTGGAGCGGCAACCCGCGCATCGTGCGCACGTTCTGAGTCACGTCTTCGCCGACCCGACCATCGCCGCGCGTCGCGCCGAGCACGAGCTTGCCGTCGCGATACAGCACCTCGAGGCTCGCGCCATCGAGCTTGGGCTCGGCGACGTATGCGTACGCTTGCCCTTCGAGGCCTTCGCGCACGCGGCGATCGAAGGCGCGCAGCTCGCTCTCGTTATACGTATTGTCGAGCGAGAGCATCGGCGTCTCGTGCGCGACCTTCGCGACGTTGCTGCGCGGTGCGTGGCCGATCCGCTGCGTGGCCGAGCCCGCATGTACCAGCTCGGGATGCGCCGCCTCGAGCTGCTTGAGCTCGTCGAAGAACCGGTCGTAGTCGCGGTCGCTGATCGCGGGCGCGTCCAGCACGTAGTAGCGGTAATCGTGCTGCTGGATCTGCGCGTTCAGCTCCGCATGGCGCTCGGCATCGCTTGGCTTACGGGGGCTCACGAGCGCTGTGGTACACCAAAAACGCTGATTCGCAGCGCCGTCGCGCAGGGGCTCCTCTGCCGGTCGCAAGCAAGACTCAGCGGAAGCGCGCTGCTATCCTCCCTCCCCCGTGCGACGCGCCACGCTGCAATCGCTGCTCGGACCCGCTCTGCTGCTGTACCTCGTAGCAGACGCGGCGTCCTTCCAAGGCGAGATCGATCTGATCGGCGCCTTGACCGCGCTCGTGGCCGGCGTGCTGACGCTCACCCCGCGGCTCTTGATCCGCGACACCGCGGCCTATGGCGCGAGGTCCGTGGCGTGGCTGGGGCTTTGCTTCGCGATCGCGCTGGTGCGGGTGATCGCGCCCCACGCGATGTCGCTGGTCGGCGATCTCGCCCATGCGCTCGCGCTCTCGGGCGCGACCGCGCTGCTCGCTAACTTCGTGCCCGGCGCCCAAGAAGCTGACCGCGAGCCCGCGCACGGCTTCGGCCGCACGCGCAAGCCCAAGCTGCTCGGGCTTGCGGCAGCCGTGCTCGGCGCAGCGATGGGAAGCCTCTCTGCGCTGCCCCCGCTGCGCGCGCTCGGCCAGGTCTTCATCGCGCCCGCCTGGTGGTCGCAAGCGCCGGTCGTGCTGTTCCTGCTCAGCCTCGTCGCGTGCCTGTTCGTGCAGCTCGCGCGCATGCGCGTGAGCGCGCCGACGGTGTCGGCCGCGCACCATTGGGTGCTGATGGGCATGACGCCCGCGGTGCTCGCCGCGTGCGCCGCGCTGCTGACCGCGCTCGGCGTGCTCGATCACGACGTCACG
>JAYUYY010000295.1:0-6333 GCA_043752225.1 Sandaracinaceae bacterium
TTTGGCCCAGAGCGCATCGCGCGGCTCGTTCTCGAACGCGCTCTTGAACGCGGGCACCGGACCCACCTTGCTCGGCGGCGGCGCATCGGGCGCGGCGGATGGGTCGGCTTCGTCCTCGGCCAGCGCCTCGGCAGACTCGGGCTCGACCGGGTTGGTCTCGCCTTCGGGTTTCTCGACTGTCAGCGCGGCGATCTTCGCAGCGGTGGCAGCGCCGGGCGACTCGGGCTCGTCGGCTCCCGGCTCATCGGCCGCCTCCTCGGCCGGCTCGGCTGCGTGCAGCTCGACCTCGGCTGCCTCGGCTGCCTCGCGGATCTCGCGATCCTTCTTTTCCTGCGGCGAGCTGGTGAGCTCGGCGTACAGGAATGGCGCCCACGCCAAGAGAAGTACCGCGCCCCCAACCTTGACCCAGCGGTTCATGGAGCGATTGGTAGCAAAATTTTGACCTCTTGAGCGCGGCCGCATACGCGGGAGAGATGCAAGCAGGCGCACAGCGTTCGGGACAGCGTTCGGGACAGCGGTCGACACAAACAGCGGTCGGGCTGTGGATGCTGGGCGCGGTGCTGGTCGGCGCGCTCGGCTGGGTCGGCCTTTCGGTGCGGCGCGAGCAGGATGCCGTGCGCGCGGCGGACGAGGCCGAGCGGCTGCTCAAGACACCGTTTTCGCGCGCACCCGAGCTCGCGCGTATCCCGACCGCGCGCGCGCTCTTCGTCCTCGACCTCGCGCTGCAAAAGACCCAGAGCCCGCGCCTGCACGGCCTGCACGCTTGGGCGAGCGCGCTCGACAACGCTCAAAAAGGTCGCGCCGAGCGCGCGCTGCCGGCGATCGAGCAAGCGCGCAAAGCACTCGGCACAGTGGCCGAGCTCGAGGTGCTCGCGGGCATCGTCGCGCTGCAAACCGGTGATGTTGCGGGTGCGGAGCGGGCGTCACGCGCCGCGCTCGCGCTCGATGCGCGCAACGCACGCGCGCAGCTGCTCACGGTCGACATCGCGCTCGAGACCAGCGCAGCGGCGGATGCCGGCAAGTCAGAGGAGCCGGCCGAGCAAGCGCTCGCGCTGCTCGACGCGCTCGATCGCGCGCTGCCCGAGCAGGCTGGGATCGCGGGACTCTCGAATCGCCGCGGCATCGCGCTCGAGGCGCTCGGCCGCGACCAGGACGCGCTCGCCGCCTATCGCCGCGCGACCGAGCTCGACCCTTCGCTCGCGCAAGGCCACGTAAACCTCGGGCGCATGTTGCGCGATCGCGGCGCGTATCGAGAGGCTGAAGCTTCATTCAGCCGCGCGGTGCTGGCTGCGGATGGCAATGCCGAAGCGTGGCTCGGTCGCGGGCTCTGCCGCATGGGCCAGGGCGATGTCGTCGGCGGCGCGCTCGACATCGAGAAGAGCCGCGAGCTCGCGCCCGCCGAGAGCGCTCCGCTGATCGCGCTCGCCGATCTGGACAGCGCGCGCGGCGAGCACGTGCGCGCGATCGATCGCTACCGCGCTGCGCTCTTGCTCGCGCCGACACAGGCCATCGCGTGGCTCAAGCTCGGCAATGCGCTGATGCGTACGGGGCAGCACGCCGGCGCACGCGATGCGTTCGAGCACGCCGTCGAGCACGACGCGGCGCTCGCGGCCGCTCACAACGGCCTGGGCGCTGCGCGCATGGCGCTCGGCGATCACGCTGGAGCGCTCGCGTCGCTGAACACCGCGGTCCAGCTCGACGCGAGCGATCCAAATCCAGCGCGCAACCTCGCTCTATTGAGCGCTCGCGCGAGCGCTCGCTAGATTGAGCGCGAGCGCTTGCTAGCTCTACTTGTCGGCGCTGCGCAGCAGCTGGCGATAGACGGTGCCGTCAAAGCGTTCCTCGACCCAGAAGACCGCGCTCTCGCCGACGATCACTTCGTACTCGTGCTGGATTTTGAAGGCGCCGTCGGCCACTCGGTTGCCGACTTGGCCGAGGTCGCAAACGACCGGCACCAGCTCGCCGCCGGAGCTCGGGATGCGGTTCATGCGACCGGGATCGTCGACCGATCCGGCGCGCTCGATCACGTAGAGGTTTTCGGCGTCGGTTGCGACCAACACGTGGTTGGCTGGATCGAGCGCGTTTGGCTCGACCAAGGTTTCGAGGCCGCTGCCGTCTCGCTCGCGTGCGCCGACGCCCGAGAAGCCGCAGCCAAGCTTGGTCGGCGTCGGAAGCAGACCGCCGAGCGGCAAGCCGCACACGTCGGGCTCGAGCGGGATCACCCACAGCGAGGTCGGCGTCACGTCGTCGTCCGTGATCTTGAACGTGTAGACCTCATCGGGCTCGCCGGCTGCGCTACCCGCCTGGCCTGCGATGAAGAACACGTCTTCGCCGGAGAGTGACACGTGATAGACGCCGCCCGAATTGTCCGGCGTCGTCGCCATGTGCTCGATCTCACCGGTCGCGATCGCGATGCGCTCGAAGACCGAGCCGATCGGTGTATCGGTGTCGCGCACCACGAACAGGTGCGTGTCGTCGGCGCCGAAGATGTAGCCATTCGGAAAAGCGACATCGCCCACGCGCTCGGGGTCACCGCCCGCGAGCGGCACGCGCCAGAGCTTGAGGCTGATGATCACCTCGGCGGCATCGTCCTCGAGGAAAAACACGTCATCGCCGTGCGCAAACACCGAGCGCACGTGGCGGTCGTCGGTCGAGGTGAACAGCGTCGCTTGGCCGGTGCCATCGGTGCCGATCGTCTCGATCGTCCACGGCGTAGCGAAGGTCTGATCGGACGAGAGGAAGACCACGGTGTCGCCCGAGATCGAGAGGTTCGAGAGCGTGCTGGGGGTCTCTTCAGTCAGGTCGTCGCTGGTCGTGGTGCACGCGGTGGTGCCTCCGTCGCCGTCGCCGTCTCCATCGCCGTCGCCGTCTCCATCGCCGTCTCCGTCTCCATCGCCGTCTCCGTCTCCATCGCCGTCTCCGTCGCCGTCGCCGCTCATACCGGATGAGCCGGTACCCGATGCGCCGGCTGAGCCGCCGTCGGAGCTGTCTGCATCATCGCCGCAGCCGACGAGCGCGACCCCTGCGCAGAGCAAAATGCAGAGCAGCGTGCACCCACGCGTTCCGAAACGAAGAGACATCGTCATAAGCACCTCGAGCGATCGGATATGGCCAACGAGCGCCGACCGCGCCGCAGAGTACGGGATCTCAGGTGACTACTCGAGGCCGCTTACTCGAGCGTCGCTTCTGTGCGCGCGATCTTGGCTAGGAGAACCTCGGTTTGAGCGCGACGCATCATCGCGCGCGCCACCGCTATCGTCTCGATGCCGCCACCGCCCAAGTCGTAACGTGCTTCGGCTTCGGCCAGCTGCACGGTGCATGATGCGAGCAACGCGTCTGCGGTCTCGAGCCGTTTTCCGGCGTGCTCGATCTCGAGCGCGCGCTGTCGATCTTGCTGCGAGCTTCCCGCCTCGTGTTGTCGGATCTGTGCGCCGACGCCTTCGCTGCGCGCTCGAGCGGCGCTCTCTGCGGCATCCGTACCGCCGCCGTCCCACAGCGGGATGCTGAGCGAGACGCCCACGTTGTAGATCGGGAAGAACGTCGTGCTCTGCGCCTCGAGGCCGGCCGCGGCGGTCGCGCCGAGCACGGGGCTGCGGCCTTTGCCTTGTGCCTCGGCGGCTTTCGAAGCGGCGGCTTGCTCGAGCTGCAACGCTCGCAGCTTTGCGTCTTCGCTCGTGCGAGGCGTGGGCTTTTCATCCAATAAGGAGCGATCAGGGATCGCCATGGCAGGCAGCTGAATGCCGACTGCGAGCTCGAGCGTGAGCTTGCGCCGATCGAGTTCGCCGCGCGCGCGTTCGAGCTCCAGCTCTGCGAGCAGCTCATCGGAGCGCGCCGGAGTCAGGTCGGCTTGTGGCCGCACGCCTTCGGAGATCAACGCGTCGACGCGCGTGCTGCGCTCTTTGGCTTCAGTCGCGGCGCGCTCACTCACGCTGACCAGCTCGCTCGCGCCGAGCCATGCCAGATAGCTGCCGCGCACGGCACGCGTGATCTCACCGCGTGTCACGTCGCGATGTGCATTCACCGCGGCGCGCTTCGCGCGGCTGGCTTCAACTAACGCGCCCGTGCGCCCAAAGTCGTAAAGGCTGGTACGCAGCTCGAGCTCCGCGCCGTAGCGCACTTGTGGCTCGAACGAGCGCTTGTCATCGACCGGAAGCACGCCCGGGACCAGAATAGTCGGCTCGGATTCGCGCGCCGGCTTGACTGAGAAAAGCTGGCGCCCCGGAGCCACCGACGAGTGCACGCCGAGCCCGATCTCCGGGTAATAGGCCGAGCGCGCGCGCGCGACGTCCGCATCTGCTGCGCGCTCCGCCGCCGTGTCCGCTTGCAGCTCGGGACGATCGCCGAGTGCCGTGCGCTCGAGCTCCGCGAGCGTGATCACCTGCGCGCGTGCGCGCTGTGGCGATAAGCCGAGCAACCCCAGAGCGCAGAGAATTCCCATCGAATAAGCGATCGCAAACCGCCGCATGCCTTCTCACTCTCTGCGCAGCGCTTCGATCGGATCGAGCTTCGCTGCGCGTTGCGCGGGGATGTAACCGAACAGCGTGCCCACGCCGATGCCGAATCCCGCGGATCCGAGCACGACGTCGGCCGAGACGGCGTTCGGCCAGCCGAGCTGGTTCGCCACCACGACCGATGCCGTAACACCGAGCGCGACTCCCGCCGCCGCGCCGATGCTCGCGAGCACCAGCGCTTCGGCGAGAAACTGTCCGAGGATCTGATCGGGCGCCGCACCGAGCGCCGAACGAATGCCGATCTCGTGCGTGCGCTCCGCGACCGAGACCAACTGGATGTTCATGATCCCGATGCCGCCGACGAGCAGCGAGACCGCCGCGATGCCTGCGAGCAGCGCCGTGAGGATGCCGCCGATCTGCTCGGCGACCTTCGTGACCTCATCGGGGCTGATGACCTGGAAGTCATCGGTGCCGCCTACGGGAATACGATGCGCGCGCCGCAACACTTGGCGCACCTCGACCTGCGCAGCCGCGAGCAGACCGGGACCTTTGGGTTGCGCTTCGATCGTGAGATAGCCGGTCGGCATACCGAGGTACGCCTCGAACGTGCTGAGCGGCATCAACACGCGATCGTCGACATCGTTGCCCAGCTGGTTCGAGCCGAGCGGCGCGAACACGCCGATCACGCGGCACGGCATGCGGCTGTCGAGCGTGATCGATTCGCCGAGCGGATCGCGGCCCGGAAAGAGCTCGCGCGCAGTCGCCGATCCGACCACGCAGACCTTCGCTCGCGCGGCGAGATCCGTCGCATCGAAGAGGCCGCCGCTCTGCATCGGGTTGTCATGCAAGAGCGCGGTCTCGGGGATCGTGGCGCGTACGACGGTCTTGAAGCTGCGGCCCCCCGCCGCCACGTCCATCGCGCGGCCGGCGTTTGGAACGATCACGCCGAGCGTCGTGCCTTCGCGGCGCAGCGCGACCACGTCGTCAGCACCCAAGAGATGCGGCGACTCGCTCGCGCTGTAGTTCACGCGGATGCGCAGCAGGTTGCTGCCGAGCGCTTGGAACTGCGAGACCACCGAGCTGCGCGCCCCGCGCCCGAAGCTCACCATCGCGATGAACGCTCCGACGCCGATCGCGAGGCCGAGCGCCGTGAGCGCGCTGCGTCCCGGATTGCGAATCGGCACCTGCAGCGCCATGCGCAGCGAATCGAGCATCGGACACTTGTATCAAATCCGTCCCTATTTGCGGGATTTGAGCGTTTCATGAGGTCGCCATAGGGACCTCAGCCCGCTAGAACGGGAGTCGGCCGCCTGCGCTCGCGATGATGCCGTTGCCGAACGTGCTCGTGGACAAGTAGCGGTCCACGTTCACGTCGATCGTCGCGTCCGAGGCGAAGTCGAGGAACGTGTCCGCCAAGAAGTGCAGGCGGTACTCGAGGCCGCCGCCGAAGGTGTGCGTCTCGATCTCCGCGAGCTTGGGATCGTTGCTGGTCGCGCCGCCATACGTCGTGCCCGACCCGTCGTAGCGGCCGTCGCGCTCGATAAACGACGCGGCGGTCTGGGCGTTGAAGCGATAGTGCGCGCGCACCAACAGGTTTTCACCGACCTCTTGGATCACGCGCAGCTCTGGCGTGAGCGCGGCGATATCCCAGCTGTCGATGTACGCGCGATACGCGAGCTGCACCGCCGTGCCGCTCTCCGGGATGAAGAAAGACACGCGCGCCGCCGCGTTGTGGCGCAGGCGCGTCGGCGGCGGCGCCTCGCGCACGGGCGCGCCTTGCGTAAACAAGACGCGCCGATACGCGTTGCCGAGAAAGCCCTCGAGCAGCCCGAGATCGTAGCTGAGCGTGAGCACCATGCGCGTGTTGATCACGCGCTCGTAA
>JAYUYY010000296.1:0-15105 GCA_043752225.1 Sandaracinaceae bacterium
GGGTACAGCCAGGGGTACAGTCGGCTGTAGAGCGTCGCGGGCGGTTTGCGCAGATACATCGAGAAAAACAGCTTCGGTGCAGACGAGAGGACTCGAACCTCCACGGGTTGCCCCACTAGATCCTTAGTCTAGCGCGTATGCCAATTCCGCCACGTCTGCGAAGGGGCCGAGACATCTACCGTGGCGGGCATTCTTGTCAAGCCCTAGACCGATGTCGCGCCCCAAGAATTCGTCGACGGCAAGCGCGTGGCCGGCCAGCGATAAACTCGTTGCTCGGCTCGCGGCGTCACCGTTCAATAGGCGAATGCGCGACCCCACGGGCTCGAACGTGCTCACTTCGCCCAAGCTCGCGGCTCTCGGCATCCGGCACGGCTTCAACCTGCGCTACGGCGGAGCCAGCGTCGGGCCCTTCGAGTCGTTCAACCTCGGGCGCTCGGTCGGCGATGAGCCCGAGGCGGTCGCGCACAACCACGCGCTCTTTGCCGAGTCGCTCGGGATCGCAAACGGCGCGCTGTTCACTGCCAGTCAAGTGCACGGCGCGACGGCGCGCTATGTCGAGCGCAGCGAAGACCCGAGCGACGTGCGCAGCGCTGAAGCCGATGTGCTGATCGCGCGCGAGCCGGGTGTCGCGGTGGGCGTCAGCGTGGCGGACTGCGTTCCGGTGCTGTTGATCGATCGCGCGACCGGCGCGGCCGCCGCCGTGCACGCGGGTTGGCGCGGGGTCGTCGCCGAAGCGGTGGGCGTAGGCGTCCACGCTTTGATCGGAGCCGACGCGTCGTCGGATCGCGCGCGATCGGTGCATGCCGCGATCTTTCCGCACATTCGCGTGTGCTGCTTCGAGGTCGGCGAGGACGTCGCGGAGCCGCTCGCCGCGGCCGGCGCAGGCGCGCTCGCGATCGACCGCTCGCGCGCGAAGCCGCATGTGAACCTCGCGATGATCGTGCGTGCGCAGCTCGAGCAGCTCGGCCTCGCGCCCCTGCGGATCGACGACGTGCCGGGCTGTACCCGCTGCGAAGCCGATCGGTTCTTCTCGTTTCGCCGCGACGGCAAGCGCTCGGGCCGGCATATCGCGGCGATTGTCTCGGGCGAAGCTGCGCACGGCGCGACGTCGCCTCGCTGAGCACACGCGATGAGCACGCGATATCAACGCGCACTCGCGCGGCTCTACGCCCTGCAGGCGCGCGGCATTCGGCTCGGCGCGACGCGCATGCAAACGGCGCTCGCGCTGCGCGGTCATCCGGAGCGCGGGCAAGTCTTCGTGCACGTCGCGGGCACGAACGGCAAGGGCAGCGTCTCGGCGATGATCGAGGCGTGCTTGCGCGCCGAGGGCTACAAGACCGGGCTCTACACCTCGCCGCACTTGCACCGCTACGTCGAACGCGTCCGCATCGCGGGCAGGCCGATTTCGGAGCGCGAGGCGACCGGACGCATCGAAGAGCTGCTCCGTGCGTTCGACATCACCGACGTGCCATCCGTCACGGCCGTTGCGCCCGCGGTCATGTCCGCGCTGCCCGAGGTCACCTTCTTCGAGCTCACCACGTTGCTCGCGATCGAGGCATTTCGCGATCACCTTTGCGATGTCGTGGTGCTCGAGGTCGGGCTCGGCGGTCGGCTCGATGCGACTAACTCCGTGCCGACCGCGGTCAGTGTCATCACGCGCGTCGCACGCGATCACACCAACGTGCTCGGCAATTCGATCGCAGGGATCGCGAGAGAGAAAGCTGGCATCTTGCGGCGTGGGACGCCGGCCGTGATCGGCGTACGCGAGCCGAACGCACGCCGCGCGATCGTCGCGGAGGCGAAACGCGTGGGCGTGCGGATGGCGCAGATCGATCGAGATTTCTGCGCGACGTCGCTGCCGGACGGCCGCATGCGCGTACGCGTAGGCAAACGCGAGGTCGCGCCGATCGTGCTCGCGCTCGCAGGCGCTCATCAGCTCGACAACGTCGCGTGCGCGGTTGCGGCGCTGGACGTGCTGAGCAGGCGCGGTTTTCCGGTCTCGGACCGCTCGGTGAAGCGCGGGCTCGCGAAGGTGCGTTGGCCAGCGCGGCTCGAGCTCTTGCCCGCGCGCAGTCGTCGGTACCCGAGCTTTCTGCTCGACGCCGCGCACAACGAAGACGGCTGCGCAGCCCTGGCGCGGTTTCTGAACGCGCGCGTGGGCACGCGAGCGCCGCATGGCAAGCGCGTCCTGATCTTCGGTGCGCTCGCGGACAAGGACTATCGCGCCATGCTCGCAACGCTCGCGCCGCTCATGCAGCACGTGCTGATCTGTGAGCCGAAGGTGTCGCGCGCAGCCAGCGCCGCAGAGCTGATCCGCATCGAGAAACGCGCGCAGCCGATGCCGAGCGTGGCCGCGGCGCTCAAGCGCGCGCGTCAGCTCGCGGGCCCGGGCGGCGAGGTCGTCGTGGCCGGATCGATCTTCCTCGTGGCCGACGCGCGCGCACGTCTGCTCCACGCACGCACGGATCCTCCGATTCGGATGTGACGCGTACTTGCGCGATCGCCCCGGCGTCAGCCAAGAATTCCACATGACCGTCACGCGCTTTCCGCGAGGCTTCGAGTGGGGCGCGGCCACCGCCGCGTACCAAATCGAGGGAGCCGTTCGCGAAGATGGGCGCGGCGTTTCGATTTGGGACACGTTCTGCCGCCAACCCGGTCGCGTCGAGAACGGCGAGACTGGCGACATCGCATGCGACCACTACCACCGCTACCTCGAAGACATCGAGTGGATGAAGCGGATTGGTCTGCAGAGCTATCGCTTCTCGATCGCCTGGCCGCGCGTGTTGCCGTTCGGTAGCGGCGAGCCCAACGAGCGGGGCCTCGCGTTCTACGATCGCTTGGTGGACGCGCTGCTCGCGGCGGGCATCCGGCCGTGCATCACGCTCTACCACTGGGACTTGCCACAAGCGCTGCAAGATCTCGGCGGCTGGGCGAACCGCGACACCGCGGAGCGCTTCGGCGACTACGCATCGCTCGTGTTCCGCAAGCTCGGCGATCGCGTGATGCGCTTCATCACGTTCAACGAGCCGATGATCTTCACGATGATGGGCCACCGCTTGGGCGTGATGGCGCCTGGCATCGCAGACGTGAAGATCACCGCGGCCGCGACCCACCACGTGCTGTTCGCGCATGGTCTCGCGGTCGGGCGCTTTCGCGTGGACGTGCCGGGCGGCGAAATCGGCATCGCGCACGCGGACACCAGCTACGAGCCGATCGATGATCGCGAAGAGAGCAAGCGCGCCGTCGAGCGCGCGCGCGACTTCGACACCCGCCTCTGGCACGACCCGATCTACGGTCGTGGCTATCCCGCCTCCGTGCTCGCGTACTACGAGCAACGCCGCGCGCCGCTGCCGATCCGCGATGGCGACCTCGACTTGATCTCCGCGCCGACCGACTTTCTCGGCGTGAACCTCTACACGCGCGCGGTCGTGGAGCCGGACGACACCGGCCGCGGCTTCAAGCATTCGGAGCTCACGTTGCCGCTCACTCCGATGGGCTACGAGAAGGCGCCACACGCGCTCGGCGACTTCGTACGCTTCGTGTCGCGCGAATACGGTAAGCCGCCGATCTACATCACCGAGAACGGCGTCTGCGACAACACCGAGATCGTGAACGGTCGCGTGCAGGACAACGAACGCATCGAGCTGCTGCACGGCTTCTTGCAAGGCTTGAGCGCGGCGATCTCCCAAGACGACGCCGACGTCCGTGGCTACTACCTGTGGTCGCTGCTGGACAACTTCGAGTGGTCCTTCGGCTACGGCAAGCGCTTCGGCTTGCTGTACACCGACTATGCGACGCAGCGCCGCGTCGCGAAGGCCAGCGCCGAGTGGTACGCGCGCGTGATCTCGCGCAACGCTCTGGACTAGACCAGCGCGCTCACCTCACGCGTAGCGCTCACGCGGACCTCATCGCTTCGAGCTGGCTTCGTGCACGTAGTCGATCAGCGCGCGCGCTTGATCGACGCTCGCGGTCGGAAAGATGCCGTGCCCGAGGTTGAAGATATGACCCGGCCGACCGCTCGCTTGGTCGAGCACGTCTTGTGCGCGCCGCTGCAGCACTTCACGCGGCGCGAGCAGAGAAGCGGGATCGAGGTTGCCCTGCACGGCGACATCGCCGAGCGCCGCCCACTGGTCGCGCAGGTTGACGCGCCAGTCGAGCCCGATGACGTCGCCACCCGTTTCCGCGAGCAGCGGATAGAGCGCCGAGTTGCCGGTGCCGAAGTGGATCACAGGCACCGCGTTGCCGAGCTCCTTGAACAGCCGCTTCATGTGCGGCTGCACGTAGCGCTTGTAATCGCTCGGTCCGAGCGCGCCGATCCAGCTGTCGAAGATCTGCAGCGCTTGCGCGCCCGCATCGACCTGCGCCCGCAGATAGTTGATCGTCGCGTTGGTCAGCTTGGTCATGAGCGCGTTCCACGCGCCCTCGTCGTTCAGCATCAACGCTTTCGTATGCAGGTACTCTTTGGAGCCACCGCCCTCGATCACGTACGAGGCGAGCGTGAACGGCGCGCCGGCAAAGCCGATCAGCGGGATGTGCGCGGGCAAGTCGCGGCGCACGAGCTTGATCGTCTCCATCACGAAGCCGAGCGACTCGCGCGCATTGATCTCGTCGCAAACGGTGTTGACCGCGAGGCTGGAGCGAATCGGCTCGGCGATCCGCGGCCCGTCATCCTTGGTGAACTCGAAGCCGATGCCGAGCGGCTTGAGCACGAGCAAGATGTCCGCGAACAAGATCGCGGCGTCGACGCCGAGCTGCTGCACGGGCAAAAGCGTGACCTGCGCCGCGACCTCGGAGCGCTCGCACATCTCGATGAAGCTGAGCTGCGCGCGCAGCGCTCGGTACTCAGGCTGGTAACGCCCCGCCTGGCGCATGATCCAAATCGGGGTGTACGCGGTGGGCTCTCGCCGGCACGCCTTAAGCAGCTCGCTCATGAAGCGTTCCTCCTGGTGCGTGAGCCGCGGGCGGCAAGGTCGTCGGCCGCAGTTTCGTCCTCGCCGCTCTGCCCGGCCGCGTTGCCCGAGTCTCCCGACTCGCTTTCGTCGAAGCTGAGCGGGCTGCTCACCACGTAGCGGCCGCTCAGCCAGCTCCCGAGGTCGATCAACTTGCAGCGCGCGTGGCAAAACGGGAACGCCTCGGACTCGGCCGCGACGGGTTTCTTGCACGTAGGGCAGGGGGTCATGCGGCCAGTACACTAGCGCGGTTTCAGCGCTCCTGAGCGACGCGGTAGCGATGCCAAGTCTCGCGTGCTATATGGCCGCCCGCCCCGCAGGGGGCCGGTCATCGGTTTCCGGTGGCCGAAACTAAACACACTGTCCGGCTCGAACGGTCAACTCGGTGCCCCATTCGGGGTGGTTGGCCGCGGATGGTGGAAGACTAACCGGAGAAAAAGCGAGCCATGACCGACACGACCCAACAGCCTCCCGCCGCCAAGTCCGAATTCGCCGCCGAAGTCCCGACCCTGGATGAGGTGCCCCAAGTTGCCCTTCGCCAGCTGATCGACGCCGGCGTCCACTTTGGTCACCAGACCAACCGCTGGAACCCGAAGATGTCGCCGTTCATCTACGGGGCGCGCAACGGCATCCACATCATCGATCTCGACCAAAGCGTGCGCCTCATGCGTCGCGCGCTCGAGTTCATCGCCAACGCGGTCTCGCGCGGCGGTCAAATCCTGTTCGTCGGCACCAAGCGTCAGGCGCAGGAAGTCATCATCGACGAGGCGACCCGCTCGGGTCAGTTCCACGTCACCGGTCGTTGGCTCGGCGGCACGCTCACCAACTTCCGCACCATGAAGAACGGCATCGAGCGCCTGCGCGCGCTCGAGGCGATGGAAGCCGACGGCACGATCGAGGCGTTCCAGAAGAAGGAAGCGCTCGGCCTGCGCCGTGAGCGCGAGCGCCTCGTGAAGTTCGTCGGCGGCATCAAGGAAATGACCCAGATGCCCGCCGCGATGTTCGTGATCGATCCGAACCACGAGCACATCGCCGTCCGCGAAGCCAACCGCCTCGCGATTCCGGTTGTGGCGCTCACGGACACGAACTGCGACCCGGACTTGGTCAACTACATCATCCCCGGCAACGACGACGCGATCCGCTCGGTCAAGCTCGTGTCGGCCGCCGTCGCCGACGCGTGCATCTTCGGCCAGAGCCGCCGCCGCGAGTTCATGCACACGCCGTCGCGCCGCGACGAAAACTCCGGCCCGCACGTCGAGTTCTCATCGCGTAACCGCGGTCAGCAGCGCGCCGAGCAACCGGCCGCTGCAGCTGCAGCCCCCGCCGCGCGCGAAGGCGAGCCCACGCCCGAAGCGTGATCGCACAACCCCATCTTCGAGGAGCAAAGCGATGCCTGACATCACACCCGCAATGGTCAAAGAGCTGCGCGAGCGCACCGGCGCCGGCATCATGGACTGCAAGGTCGCGCTGCAAGAGTCGAGCGGCGACGCTGAAGCAGCCGTCGACTACATCAAGAAGAAGGGCCTTGCGAAGGCTGCAAAGAAGGCAGGCGCGATCGCTGCCGAAGGTGCAGTCCACGCGTACATCCATCCCGGCAGCCGCATCGGCGTGCTCGTCGAGGTGAACTGCCAGACCGACTTCGTCGCGCGCAGCCCCGACTTCAAGGAGTTCGTGGAAGTCGTCGGGATGCAGATCGCGTCGATGAGCGCGCAGTACGTGCGGCGCGAAGAGGTCCCGGCCTCCGACATCGCCAAGCAGTCCGAGATCTTCGCGGCGCAGATGGCCGAGGAGGCCGCGCAGACCGGCAAGAAGCGTCCGCCCGAGGTGGTCGCGAAGATCGTCCAGGGCAAGATCGACAAGTGGCTCGAAGAGGTTTGCCTCGAGCAACAGCCCGCGATCACCGATCAAGAGAAGACCTTGGCCGGGCTCTCCGCCGAGCTATCGGCCAAGATCGGCGAAAAGATCTCCGTGCGCCGTTTCGTGCGCTTCGAGCTCGGTGAAGGCATCGACAAGAAGACGACGGATCTCGCGGCTGAAGTTGCCGCGACGCTCGCAGGTTCCTGAGATACGCCTGCCGCGGGCCGACCACGTGTATCGTGGATCGGCCCGCCGTGTTTCCGGCATCGTTACGTCTCCGCAAACAGGGCGTTTGCACGCCCGCAAGCCCGAAAGGCAGCACGCACCCATGGCTCTCGTGCATAAGCGCGTCCTCTTGAAGCTGTCTGGTGAAGCGCTGTGTGGCGTGCCGGGCGGCTACGGGCTCGAGCCCAAGACGCTCGACGCGATCAGCGAGGAGCTGAGAGAGGTCGCGAGCCTCGGGACCGAGATCGCGATCGTGATCGGCGGCGGCAATATTTTCCGCGGCCTCAAGGGCAGCGCACAGGGCATGGACCGCTCGAGCGCCGACTCGATGGGCATGCTGGCGACCGTGATCAACGGCATCGCGCTCCAGGATGCGCTCGAGAAGCACGGTGTGCAGACTCGATTGATGACCGCGCTGCATATCGGCGCGGTGGCCGAGCCCTACATCCGTCGCCGCGCGCTGCGCCACCTCGATAAGGGACGGATCGTCATCTTCGTGGCCGGCACGGGCAATCCGTACTTCTCGACCGATACTGCCGCCGCTCTGCGGGCGATGGAGATCCGCGCGACGATCTTGTGCAAAGCGACCAAGGTCGAGGGCATTTACGAGCGCGACCCGGTCACCGATCCGCACGCCCGGATGTATCAGCACATCAGCTACGAACAGTTCATGCGCCAGCGCATCGGCGTGATGGACGCGACCGCGATCACGATGTGTCGCGACAATCGCTTGCCGATCCGCGTGTTCGCCCTCTCGAACAAGGGCAACATCCGTCGCGTGGTCGAGGGCGAGCCGATCGGCACCTTGGTGAGCGAAGTCGAAGACGCGCGCAGCGCGCTCAGCTGAGCCACGCAACCACACGGATCCATCGGAGCGAGCTACGCTCGGCCGAGAGTTAACGTACCCGCGGAGGAACCATGATCGCTGAGACACTCGAAGAGCTGACGTCCGCTGTGACCAAAGCGCACGAGGCGCTCAAGCGGGAGCTCGGGAAGATTCGAACCGGTCGAGCGCACCCCTCGCTGCTCGAGACGATCCGAGTCGAAGCCTACGGTCAGCAATCGCCACTGTCGCAGATGGCCTCGATCACCGCGCCCGAGGCGCGCATGTTGGTGATCAAGCCCTGGGACAAGACCCAAATTAAGCTGATCGAGAAAGCGATCGTCCAGTCGCCGCTCGGGCTCACGCCGCAAAACGATGGCGAAATCATCCGCGTGCCGCTGCCGATGCTGACCGAGGAGCGCCGCAAGGAGTTCGTCAAGATCGCCAAGCGGGCCGGCGAAGAGACCAAGGTGGTCATCCGTAAGGCGCGTCACGACGCCAAGGACATGATCAACACGCTGGTCAAGGACAAGGACATCGGCGAGGACGACGGGGACCGCGCTGGCGAGGGCATCGAGGAGATCATCAAAAAGGGCGTCGCCGATGTGGACGTCATGGTCGGCCGCAAAGAGAAGGACATCCTCGAGGTCTGACATCGAGGTTCGACCGCCTCCAATCATGGCGTTTGGCCAATTAGTCGACCCGCAACGAGCGGCATCGGCGAGCAAGCGAGCCTTCGGTCTTGACCCCGAAGGGCGCGGGCCCGTAGCCTTGCTGGGCGCGCGAAGTCCCGGCGAAGACGCGCTTTTTTGGCGCTTTCGCCAGGTACTGCAAGGCTCCCGTTCATGAAGCACTACGCGATGCGCTTCATCTCTGGCAAGTACCAGGGCGGCGAGTTCCCGCTGCCGGTGAGCTCTGAAGTCGTGGTCGGCCGGTCGAGCGATCTCGACATGGTCCTGGTCGAGGACATGGTCTCGCGCCGACACGCCAAGATCTCGGTCAACGGCGACACCGTGACCATCCAAGACCTTGGCTCGACCAACGGCACGTTCGTGAACGGCGAGCGGATCGAGCGCATGACGCTCACGGACGGCGACCGCGTGCTGATCGGCACCAGCATCATCAAGCTGGTCACGACCGACGGCCCGTCCGCGCCGGCCGCACCGCCCAAGAAGCTCGAAGAGGTCGCAGCCGGCCGCCGCGCCAATCAAGTGCGCAGCATGTCGGGCGCGATCGACGAGGTACCGCTGCCCGATCTGCTTCAGCTGTTCGGCTCCTCGCGCAAGACCGGCGTGCTGGTCATCAAAGGCGACGTCGACACGGCCAAGGTCTATCTCGACAAGGGCACGATCGCGTTTGCGTCGATCAACGACTCCGAAGAGATCACGCCGATCAAGGCGATCCACCGGATCATGGCGTGGCAGCACGGCGCCTTTTACATGGAGCCGCAGGAAGGCATCGAGCCGCCGCATCGCATCGAGCTCGGCACCGAGTCCGCGTTGATGGAAGGCATGCGCATCCTCGACGAGGTGAACCGCTGCGGCCTGCCTGCGCTGCGCTCCACGCACCGCGTCTCGACGCCGCTCCGCGTCAAGCTCAGCGCGCTCTCGCCCGAGCAGCTCGACGTCTTTCAGGTCGCGATGCAGCAGCCGCAGCTCGACGCGATCCTCAACAACTGCTCGCTCGACGACATCCCGATCGCGCGCGCCCTGGCGCACCTGATCGAGCATGGCTACCTCGAAGTCCTAGCCGCCGAGTAGAGCAGCTACTTCGGAAGCGGCGTGAGCGAGCCGCGCGTCAGCAGGCGTTCGAGCAGGTGCTGGCTGTGGTGGCTGATGCGCGTGAACACGACGCCCATGCCGGGCGGATCATGCTGCACGCGCACCACTTCGCCGACGCCTTCGATCGTCTCGATGTCATCCATGATGACCGTGAATCGAAGGTCGATCTCGGTACCTACCGGCAGAGGCTCCGCGCGCTTCACGAACGCTCCGGTGAGCGAGATGTTCGTGACGTACTCCTGAATGAACGCCTCGAACGATCCAAACTCCTTGTTGATCGTGACGCGGGCGTCGCGGCGCTTCTGCTCGTTCATCTCACGTCCCTTTGAGATCGAACTGCTCGAGATGGTATTCGCGGTGCGGGCGCACCAGGATCTGGCGTGAAAACTTGGTCGAGGCTTCGTCGATCGCGCGCTTGTGCTCGCGGCGCAGCATGTCGCAGACCGCCGGGTGCGCGTTGATCACGATCTTGTAGCCGGTGAGCGAGTCCTTCTCGCGGCGGATCTGACGCACGATCTCGTGGCACACGGTCGACTTCGATTGCAGGTGGCCGGTCCCATCGCAATAGAAACAGGGCTCGAACAACGTGCGGCCGAGCGACTCGCGCGTGCGCTTGCGCGTCATCTCGACCAGGCCGAGCTCGCTGATGCGCGTGATCGTCGTGGTCGCGCGATCCTTCTTCAGCGCCATCGCGAGCGCCTTGTAGACGCGGTCGCGGTTTCCGGCGCGCTCCATGTCGATGAAGTCGAGCACGATCAAACCGCCGATATTGCGGAAGCGCAGCTGGTACGCGATCTCGCGAACCGCCTCGAGGTTGGTTTGATAGATCGTCTCTTCGACGTCGCGCCCTTTGCCCGTGAAGCGGCCGGTGTTCACGTCGATCGCGGTCAGCGCTTCGGCTTGGTCAATGATCAGGTATCCGCCCGAGGGCAGCGGCACCTTGCGCGCCAGCGCGCGCGCGATCTCGTCCTCGATGCCGTACTCGTCGAAGATCGGATCACGGCCGGCGTGCAGCTCGATGTCCTGCACGCGCTCCGGCAAGAACACCGAGATGAACTCGCGCAGGCGCTCGTACTCCTTGGGCGAGTCGATCACGATTCGCGCGACGTCCTCGGTGAAGTAATCGCGCGCCGTGCGCAGCGTGATGTCGAGGTCTTCGTACAAGAGCGCCGGCAAGTGCTTCACCGTCGCGCGATTGCGCGCGACCTGCTCCCACTGGCGAACGAGATAGCCAACGTCCGACTTGAGCTGTTTCTTAGTCAGGCCGGTCGCCATCGTGCGCACGATGAAGCCGCCCTGCGGGGGCTTCACGGCTTCGACCGACTCGCGCAAGCGCGCGCGCTCTTTGTCGTTGCCGATGCGCTTCGAGATGCCGATCTGATCGACGGTCGGGAGGTACACGACGTAGCGGCCGGGCAGGGCGACGTGGCTCGTGACGCGCGCGCCCTTGGTGCCGATCGGTCCCTTCGAGACCTGGACCATCAGCGGCTGACCTTCTTTCAGCACGTCGCGGATCGGCGTCGAGCGGCTGACCTTGCGCGTGCGCGGCTTCTTGCCGACCGGCGCGCCGGTGCCGTTGCCCGACTCGTCGTCGGCGGCTTCGTCGTCGATCGCGTCATCGCCGTCGTCTTGGGCGAGCAGCTCGTCCATGCCTTCTTCGACGACCACGTCTTCCACATGCAGGAATGCCGCGCGATCGAGGCCGACATCGATGAACGCCGCCTGCATGCCCGGAAGCACGCGGGTGACCTTACCGAGGTAGACGTTGCCGACCGGGCTGCGCTCAGCTTCGCGCTCGATGAAGAGCTCGGTGAGGTTGCCATCTTCGAGCAGCGCGACCCGCGTTTCGGCGATGTCGACGTTGATGACCAGTGCGTTGTTTGCCATGGCTAAGTTCGCAAGAATTGGCCGGTTTAGGCCTATTTCACAAGGCGTAAAGCGCGCTCCGAAGCAGCGCTGGCGCGTTCACCGCGAATGCGCACGCCGCGACGACGCGAAGCTGTTGTGGAGCGGCCACGCCGATCAGATCGCGCGCACCGAGAAATCCGATTCGCGCAGACCAAAACGATCCCGCGACGCTGCAGGCGAGCGCGCTCCAGCCGGACGTCACCGCGGCCAATACGCCCGCAGCGTGCACGGCGAGGCTCATGAGCGATGTCAGGCGATGGCCTTGCGCATGGCTCGCGAGCGCCGGTATGCGGTCCGCAGCGCGCTGGCCCAGCACCACGCCACCCACGTACGCGAGCACCGCTCCAAGCGCGGCGATCACCACCGAGCCCACCGTGCGGCCGGGAGCGAGCGCGGCTGCGACTCCGACCACCAGCACTGGCAGCAGCGCGAACGCAGCTGCGTGCAGCATCGGGCGCGGCTGAGCACCGCCGGTTCGCTCGAGCTCTGCCAAACGTTCGATTGCGCGCTTAGGGCTAGCGGCCAGCTCGAGCGTGAGTCGCGTCAGTTTGTCTCGAAGATCTGCTCGATCTCCGCCTGCACAATATCTTCGGTGTTCGCACGACTGATCGCGATCTCTTTGACGATCAACGCGCGCGCCGTCTCGAGCATCCGCCGTTCGCCGAACGACAACGCTTTCTCTGCGCGCAGGCGGTAGAGGTCGCGCATCACTTCGGCGACGTCGAACACCGAACCGGTCTTAATCTTGTCCATGAAGCCGCGATATCGGCGGTTCCATGTCTCGTTGTTGAACGCGAGCGTGCGTTCTTTGAGGATCGTGAAGATCTCGACGATCTCGGGCTCGCTGACCGGCGGCCGAAGGCCGACCTGCTTCGCATTCAGCACCGGCACCATGATCTTGCGATTGGTGTCGAGGATCCGCAGCACGTAGAACTGTTGGCGCTGGCCGGCGATCTCTTTCTCTTCGATCGAGATCACTTCGGCTACGCCTTGAGCCGGATAGACCGCCTTGTCGCCTACCTTGAACACGGAAGGCTTCTGCGTACGGGCTTGCATCTCCGACTCCTTCGAATGCGCGGTTTTGATCCGCGGTTTCTGGGCGCGTCGCCTGTATGGCTAGGCGCCGACCGTGCTCGTCGAGGGTTCTCGATCGAGATGGCCGGCCAACGCGCCAGCAGAGCTTAGGTCGCCTGTTATCCTACTCGTGCGAGCGTAGCGGATCAATGGGGATGTTGCTCCGCATCGCCCACGCAATGAATTTGGTGACCCGAGCGGGCTAGTCCGCTGCATCCACAAACAGCAGCTCGCGAGCCAAACCCACGCGCAGGCCGCCGCACGACACGCGCAGCTCCGCGGCGCCACCGAGCTCGCACGCGGCGATCAAGATCAGGGCGCCGGCGACGACGATGTCTGCGCGTTGCGGTCCAAGGCCGGGTGTAGCTGCGCGCTCGGCGTGAGTCAGAGCCGCAAGCCGCTCGCTGAGCGAGCGCAGCTGGGCGAGCGACAGCCGCGTTCCGTGTATGCGCAGCGGATCGAACGGATCGATCGCGCCCGCGATCGCCGCGAGCGTCGTCGCGGTGCCGGCGGTCGCGACGAGCGGGCCATTCAACGCAGCGTGACTCGAGCGCAAGGCTTCGCGCGCGTAGTCGAGCACGCGCTGGCAATCGCGTTCGGCGGTCGGCGCAGTCAGAGCGAAGCGCTCGGTGAGCCGCACCGCACCGATGTCGATGCTGACCGCCTGCAACGCGTTGTTGGCCACGCGCACCACCTCGGTGCTGCCGCCACCGACGTCGATCACGGTCGCCTGATCGCGAGTGAGCGAAAGGCCCTCGAGCGCGCCTGCAAAGGTCAGCTCCGCTTCGCGCAAGCCGCCGAGGATCTGCACCTCGCTGCCGAGCGTGGCGTGTGCGGGAACGAGAAACGCATCGGCGTTGCTCGCATCGCGTAGCGCGCTCGTGCCGACCGCGACGATGCGCGCGCCGTGTGCACGCGCTTCGACCGCATAGCGTTCGAGCACCTGCAACGTCGCGTCGATCGCGGTTTGCTGCAGCCAGCGCGCTTGGTCGACCCCCCGACCTAGACGCGTGACCTGCGCGTGCTCGACCAACACGCGCAGCTCGGGATGTATCGCGGCGTTCGTCGCCCGCTCGGCGATCAACATCAGCACCGAGTTGGTGCCGATATCGATCGCCGCGACCGGGCGGCTCGCGATCATTCCTTCTTTTGAAGGGCGGAGAGGTCCGGCAGCTCTTCGAGGTTCGGCATCAACACGATCTCGATGCGGCGGTTCTGCGCGCGGCCTTCCGGGGTGTCGTTGCTCGCGACCGGCTGCGTCTCGGCAAAGCCCGCGGCGGAAACGCGCTCGGCTGGCACCCCGTTGGAGGACAAGAAGCGCGTCACGGTGACGGCGCGCGCGGTCGAGAGCTCCCAGTTCGACGGGAACTTGGTGCTCTTGATCGGCACGTTGTCGGTGTGCCCGGTGACTTGGAACTCACGACCGCTGATCGACGCGAGCACCGAAGCCACCTCGGTCAGCGCGGTCTTGCCTTCGGCCTTGAGATCCGACTTGCCAGAGTCGAACAAGATGTTCTCGGCAAGCTCGACGACCATGCGGTTGCGCACGATGCGCACGCGCAGCTTGCCGGCGTCGACCATCTTCTTGAACTTGTCGATCATGCTTTGGAAGACGGCTTGGCGCGCTTGCGCTTGGCGCTCCTTGGCGCGCAGCTCTTCCACGAGCTTGTTCAGCTCCTGCATGCTCTTCTTGCTGTTCTCGGCGCTCATGCCCATCTGGCGAAGACGCTCACCGAGCTCGTTGTTCTCGCTCGCAGCGACCTTGAAGCGGTCTTGCAGCGCGCCGTGATCCTGCTCGAGCTTGTCGAGCGCTCGCGTGAGCTGATCGATGCGGTCGCGTTTGACCTGCATCTCCTCTTCCGAGTAGCCGCAGCCGATCGCGGTGGTGACAAGACCAGTCACCAAAGCGAAGAAAAGCGTGGATTTGATGCTGTTCATGGCTCCCTCGCTGCAGCGGTGAAGATGCAAAGGCCACAACGCGCGGCGCCGCTGAGCGCGCGGACCGTAGGGCTCGCCGCCGCGCGCTGTCAAACGTTGGCAAGGAGGGGGAAGAGGTGTCGCAGATGCGATCACGCGCGATTCGAACAGTCATTCCGAGGGTTTGCGCCATCTAAAAATACGAAGCAAAAACAAGCACTTGTGAGATGTACCTGTCAGTGATCGCTCAAAGACCGATAAGTTATGTATAATTTATGTGTTGGTACGCTTGACACGTGGCAACACACTACACTAGGTTACGTTCATCTCGCGACTCACAGGAAAGTCCGTTATGGCAGCTAAGAAGAAGAAGGGTGCAAAGAAGAAGGGCGCCAAGAAGGCGGCAAAGAAGGCCGGAAAAAAGAAGGGCCGCCGTAAGGCCGCCAAGAAACCGGCCTGAAGCAGGTCGACGGGCGGTCCCCGCCTGCTGCCTGGTGAACCCCAAGCTTAAGCCGCAAGGGTTCCCCAAAAGAGGGCAGCATTGAGCAGGGCCCGAGCACCCATCACCCGC
>JAYUYY010000297.1:0-2406 GCA_043752225.1 Sandaracinaceae bacterium
GCCGCGCTGACCGGCGCGAGCCGGCCTGCGACCAAGTCACGAATTTTTTGGGCACGCCGCGAGCTCATGCGCCGCGCTGCACGCGACCCATGGCTCAAAGAGCTCGCGGAAAGGACTGAGCGATGAAGAAGCTAAGCTGCATCAAGGCGGGGTCGCTGATCGGCGCACGCGCCGCGGGGCTTTCGAGCGCCGAAGGGTTGTGGCTCGAGGAGCACACCGGCGACTGCGAAGACTGTCACTACGAAGCGTCGATGATGTCGGGCGTGCGCGCGGTGGCGCGCAGCTTCGAGCCCGAGCTGACCGTGCAACAGCGCGGTGCAGCCATGCGCGGCGCATTGCACGCGCATGCCTACGGAGCCGCCGCGCCGAGACCGTCGCGTATGGCGCCTGCGCTGTGGGGCTTTGCGCTCGCGAGCGCGGCCGCGATGGTCATCGGCTTCTTCGCGCTGCGCGCACCTCAGCAGGCCATGACGATCGCCGAGCAGTCGGCTGCGGCGCACAAAGCCGTGCCCGCCCTCGAGCGCGAGCCACAGCCGGCGATCGCTCAAAGCGATGCTGCGATCCTGCAATCCGGCGCGCGCCTGCACGCGCGCTCGCGTACGCAGGTCACGCTCGGCCACGCCTCGGTGGAGCTGGCGCCCGACAGCGACGCGCAGTGGAACGCGCAAACGCACGAGCTCGAGCTGTTCGCGGGTGAAGTGCTGGCCGAGGTCGATCCCAAGCCGCGTCAACCGTTTGCGATCGTGACTCAAGCGTTTCGCGCCGAGGTGCTCGGCACGCGCTTCGAGGTGACGCAGAGCTCGGTGCACGTGCTGCGCGGCCGCGTACGGGTCGTCACCGCGGACGGAATCGAGCGCGCCGTGCTGAACGTCGGCGAGCGCTACGATCACCTCGATGCCGCTCGATCGGAATCAGAGCCGGTCAAACGGTCCGCGCGTGGCAAGCGCGAGCCGCACGATCGGTCCAGCTTGGATCTGTATGCCAGCCTCGACGAAGCACGCGACGCGGTCGCGGCCGCCGAGTTCGATCGCGCGCGCACGGCAATCGATCGCGTGCTCGATGCCAAGCCGGGCGTCACCGCCCGCGCCGAAGCGCTCACGCTACGCGCCGATCTGTTGGCAGCCCAAGGCCAGCGGCTCGCAGCGCGCAAGGCGTACGTAGCGGTCGCGAAGCGCTTCGCCGACCTTCCCGCAGGCGAGAACGCGCTCTTCGCAGCGGCTCGCATGGCGAGCGATGAGTCCAGCGAACGCGCGCTGCTGACGAAGTACCTCGATCGCTATCCGCACGGCCGCTTCGTCGCCGAGGCTAGCAAGCGTCTCGCTCGCGTCTCCAAATGAGCTCGCTGCGCAGCACGCTCGTGCTGCTCGCGTGCGTGCTGCTCGCGAGCTGCTCCGACATCACGACCGAGCTCGTACCGGCCGTGCGCGCGCCGGGATCGGGCGGATTCGATCGCGACGCGAGCCCCGCGCCCGACGCGAACGGGGATGGCGACGGCTCGATCAGCCCGCACGCGATGTGCGGCTCCAACATCTGTCAGTGCGACGACGACGTCGACAACGACGCCGACGCGCTTGCCGACGGACTCGATCCCGAGTGCACGGCGCCGTTCGACAACGATGAGGAGAGCTTCGCGACCGGTGGACCGAAGGCCGGTCCGAACGCGTGCGAGGACTGCTTTTGGGACGGCAACGCGGACACCGTCGACGACGGCTGCACGTACACCGCGGCTTGTCGCACCAGCGGCGTGCTCGATGGTGCCGGTGGGCCGCCCTCTAGCATGTGCCGCAGCTGCGAAGTGACTCCGCGCTGCATCGATAGCTGTCGCGGCAGCACGCCCAACGGTTGCGATTGCTTTGGCTGCTGCGAGATCACGCGCAACGACGGCACGCTCGCGCACGTCGTGCTCAACGACGAGTGCTCGGTCAAGCGGGTCGACGACGAGCGCAGGTGTCCGGTCTGCGTGCAGAACAGCGAGTGCCTCAACACCTGCGGCCGCTGTGAGCTTTGCCTCGGCAAGAAGATGGAAGACCTGCCCGCCGACTGCATGAGCGCGAGCGAAACCGATCCGCAGCACCAGTGCGACGAGGGCTACCAAGCCTGCTCGGCGGAGTCACCATGCGCGGACGGGTACTACTGCGTGCTCGGCTGCTGCTTGGTCGCCGTCTTCTGACCTTTCTTTCAACCGCTCACCGCGCACGTCCCTCTATCGAGGATCGGCATCCCTGCCGTGACCGATCCCGTTGCGAGAGGAATGAGCATGCATATAGCAAGAGTGCTGGGGCGCTGCCTTTGCGTCGTGATCCTTGGAGTAGGCCTCAACGCATGCAGCGATAGCGAGGGCGAGGGCGACACGTCCGATGGCGGCGCGCCAAGCGGCGATGGCGGCGACGGCACGAGTGGCGCAAG
>JAYUYY010000298.1:0-2404 GCA_043752225.1 Sandaracinaceae bacterium
CCCACGACCGAGCTCGCGCCGACGGGCGCGAAGAATCCGATCGTCGCGTGGACCAGCGGCGGTGGCACTTCGCACACCGGCTACCCGCTCTTGCCGCACCTCGCGACGCACGGCTTTGTGGTGGTCACATCGAACACGATCCCGGGCATCGGCGCGGAGGTCGCGCTCGGCGCCGAGATCCTTGCGGGCATCGACTGGGCGATCGCCGAGAACGAGCGCGCCGGCAGCGAAATGGAAGGCAAGCTCGACACGACGAAGATCGCGTCGATGGGTTACTCGATGGGCAGCCTCGCGACCTTCACCATCGCCAACGACCCGCGCATCACGACGACCGTGCACATTTCGGGCGGCAACATGGCACCGGAGCGCGTCGCCAACCTGCACGCGCCGGCCGCCTTCATCTGCGGCACGGCCGGTGACGCGAGCTGCAACATCCTTAGCGCCAACTGCGACATCGCAGGCGCGAACTGCGCGAACGACTTCATGAACGCGACCACGCCGGTGTTCTACGCCATCTTCGCGAGCGGCCACCTCGGCATCCTCACGCCGCCGTTTACCGAGCGCATCCACGCCATGGCGACGTCCTGGCTGCGCTTCCGACTGATGGGCGATACCACGCTGCGCGACCAGTTCATCGGCCCGTCCTGCGCGTACTGCTCGGACTCCGATTGGATGGTGCAGCGGAAAAACCTCGATTGATGTGATCGATCGGGCCCGCCGGCAATCCTGCTAACCTGCAGGGCTGCCGGCGATGAGTGCGCGTGCCAGCTATACGTTCTCTGGCGCTTATCCGCTTCAGCTGATCGCGATCCTGCGGCGCTGGGATGTCAGCGCCGAGCAGCTGCTCGACGGCGCAGGCGTGACGGAGCCCGAGCTCGAGGACCCGCGCTATCGCATGTCGAGCGAGCTGCTCAGCGCGCTCACTGAACGCGCGCGCACGCTGAGCGGCGAGCCCGGCATCGGCTTCTATCTGGGGCTGCACAAGCGTATCGGAATGTACGGTCACCTCGGCTTCGCCTCGATGAGCGCGGGCAGCGTGCGCGAGTGGATCGAGCTGACCCAGCGCTACATGGCGACCGCCTCGAACGCGCTGAGCTTCGAGCTGCAAGAGCATGGCGAGTCGGCCACGCTGCTGATCCACGAGCACGCCGAGCTCGGGAGCTCCCACGACATCGCGCTGTTCTCGCTGGTCGTCGGTCTGCGCACGCTGATCGCTACGATGACAGGGCGCGATCCGGGCAAGCTCGAGATCGAGCTGCCGATCGAGGAGCCTACGTACTTCGAGCGCTTCGCTCATCTCTTGCCGCACGCGCGCTTCGGACAGGATGCTTTGCGCATGACGTTCGATGCGCGTGCGCTCGACTTCCCGCTGGTCGCGCCCGATCGCGCGGCGCTGCGGCTCGCACAAGAAGCCTGCGAACGCCAGCTCGCCGAGCTCGGCCTGCAGCGCGCGAGCCTCTCGGACCGCGTTCGCAAGTTGGTGCTCTCGGGCGAGCGGGTCCGCAGCGTCGAGGAGGTGGCGCGGGCTCTGCATGTCTCGACCCGAACGCTCAAGCGCAAGCTGGCCGAAGAACAGACCTCGTTTAGCGACCTGCTCGAGCTCGAGCGTCACGAACGCGCGCTCGAGCTGCTGCGCGAGCCGGACCTCGCGCTCGACGAGATCGCAAGTCGCGTCGGGTACTCGAACGGCGCCAGCTTCGCGCGCGCGTTCCGCAGGTGGACCGGAGATGCGCCGGCGCGCTATCGCGCTCGGCTTCGCGTGCATACGTAGGTGACGTGATGAGCAACGTCGACGCGCCAGAGGTTATCGATCAGCGGGCGCTGGCAGGCGCCAGCAAGCTGTCGATCGCGATGGCTGGTGTGGCCACGGTGGTCGGGCTGGTCGTGCTGACCGGTTGGATGCTCGGCATCGCCGAGCTAAAGGCTGCGTTCTCGGGCGGCCTCATCATGAAGGTGAACAGCGCGTTGGCTCTTGCGGTGGGGGGTCTATCGAGCGTGCTGCTGCGCCCGCCCGACGTGACCCCGCGACGGCGATTGCTCGGTCGCGCGCTCGGCGCCTTTTTGTTGGTGCTCGGTACAGCCCAGCTGAGTCAGCACCTCTTCGGTTGGGACCTGGGCATCGATGAGCTGCTTGCGCGCGAGCCACATGGGGCGATCGCCACCGTGAGCCCCGGACGCATGGGGCCACCCGCGTCGCTGTGCTTTGCGCTGCTGGGCGCGGCGTTGCTCGCGATCGGTCGCACCACGCGCTCCGGGCTCGCGACCTCGCAGCTGATCGCGATCGCGGTTGCGACGATCGCGCTGCTGCCGACTCTCGGGTACATCGCCGGCGCCTCTGAGCTCTACAGTCTCTCGCGCTTTACCGGCATCGCGCTGCCCACGGCGGTCTCGCTGATCGCGCTCG
>JAYUYY010000299.1:0-6321 GCA_043752225.1 Sandaracinaceae bacterium
CCTCGGGTTTGATCGGCGGCGGCATGGAAGCGCGCTGAGTCGAGTCGACCACGACCGTCGATTCATCTTCTTGATCCTGCATGCCCGCGACGTCGGCGCGCACGCACGCCACGAGCTCGGTCGCGGGCTCATTGCCGTGCTGCGGCGCGATCAGCGAGACATCGCCTTCGAGACACGCGAACAGAAAACCGTTCCGACCGCGCACGTGATTGAGCAGCAAATCGAGCGCGAACTGCGCGCGCTGATCGGAGCCTTGGCACTGGCTGAGCATCGACTTCGCGCTCGCGATGCTCTCTTCTGCAGCGCTGTCGGCGGCGAGCGCGGCGGCGGCGGCGCCCGGCACTTGGCCTTCGACCATGCGCTTGACCTCGCGTCGCATGCGCTCGCATTGACCGATCAACGCAGGGTTCGCGGTCGGGCGAAACCAATGCTCCATGTGCGTGACGTGCTCGAGCGCGCGCGCGACGTCCTGCGCTTGCACCGCGATCGCGGTGGCCGACGCGTGCAAGTTGCCGAGGAACAACGGGTGGTCGCTCGCGTGGTGACGCTCGAGCACCTCGTCGATGATCGCGAACGCCTGGGCGAAGTCGCCGAGCCCGGCGACCGCGTGCGCGAGCTCGCGGAAGAGCGATGCGTACATCGTGACGACGTCGCGATCCGCCTCCGAGAGCCCGGCGATCAGCGGCTCGAGCAGCGCCTTGGCTTCGGCGTATCGGCCCAAGTGATTGAGCGCGCGGGCGTGATTCGAGAGCGCGAAGGTGCGCCCGATGAACTCGCGGTCTTGCGTGGCTTCGAGCTGCGGCCACAGGATCGCGAAGCCCTGCTCGTGCTCGCCCTTCAAGTGGTAGTACTCGCCGCGCGCCAAGATCGCGTTGCGCCGCAACGTCGGGACTTCTTCGGCGAGCCGATCGATCTCTTCCATCGTGCGCTTGAGACCGATCGTGTCGGCGGTGAGCACGTACACCGTGATGCGACTGCTCGGCACCCAGACCTCGACCTGCCACGCGCTGCCGGTCTGCACGCTGTGCACCTCGACGCGTGCGCGGTAGGTCTCGGCCTTCTCGACCTCGCCGCGTAGCGCGTAGTAGCTCGAGCGCAGCTGGTCGGCGACCATCTCGTAGAGCTTGAGCCCGACTTGATCGAGCTTGTCGGCGGTGCGCAGTCCGTCGGGTCCATCGCAGAACACCTGCATCGAGCCGCGCCCGTAGAGCAGCCCGGAATGGAATTGCTTGCGCAGGCCGCCCTCCATCATCGGGATCGGCTTGGGGTCTTCAACGCGATCGAGCAACTTGGCGAAGCCATCGATGATCTCGACCACGCGCTCTTGAGGCACGAGCGCGAGCACCTCCGCCATTCGATAGACCAAGGCCGGCGCGGTGTCTTTGCCGAGGTGGGAGAGCGATTCGAGGCGGTCGGCAAGCTTGCGCGCTCGCGCCGCATCGAGACAGATCGTCGAGACCGCGACCAAGCACATGATGGCGGCGGAGAACATCTGAATCACGGCGACGTACGCGTGAATGCTCACCCGCGAATTCAAGAAGAAGCGTACCGCGCCGATCCCCAAGCCCGCGTACAAACTGAGCTTCGCGCCGAGGAACGGCCGCAGCTTGCGCACGACCGTCAAGCCGATCACTTGCTCCATCACGTCGCAGGCTTCTTCGCCGATCTCATCGGCGAGCTTGCGGTCGGAGTAAAAGCCGGCCATCGCGAGCGGGCCGAGCAATCCGACGAGCTTGTACGGCGAAGCCTTGTGCTTGCGGTACACGCCGAGCGCGGCGCGCAGCGCAGGCACGGCCGCGCTCAACCCATCGCTTTCCTCCGTGAGCTCGAGGCCCGCAGCCGCGAGCAAGTCGGCGCCGCGTTGCTCCTCACCGCCGTGCAGCAAATGCCAGCCTGCATCGAGCCGGCCCTCGACGTCGCGCGCGGAGCTGAGCTCGAGCACTTTGCCGATCCGCACGTGCAGCGCGCGCCGGCGCTCGGGCGCGATGCCCGCGAGCAAGGCTTCGCGAATCGCATCGTGCGCGAACTGATATCCGCCCGCGGTGCTGACCAGCACCGACTCGCTGACGAGCGCTTGGAGCGCCTCGAACGGCTCGGCGACGCCATCGAGCTCGGCGAGCGCGAGGCAGCGATCGAGCGGCAGATACCCGCGATGCACGCTCAGCGTCTCCGCGAGATTGCGCGCTGCTGCGGGCAGCTCTGCCATGCGCTGCTGCATCAGCTCGGGCAGGCCGCCGGGCAGCTCGTCCGCGGCGAGCTCTTGCGGCAGCACCCACGAGCCTTGGATGTAGCGGATCACTTTCTGGCGGACCAAGTGCGCCGCGAGATCCATGCAGCCCTGGGGGTTGCCCGCGGACAAGCGGTGAATCCAATCCGCGAGCCTTGCGATGTTCGGCACGTCGCCGAACATCGAGCGCACCAGCGCTTGCACGTGCTCGAGGCTCAGCCCGCGCAACACCATGCTCGCGCCGGCTTGGCGCAGCGCGCGCACCGCGATCGGCGCCGAGACCTCCTCGTTCGGCTTGACGCACGCGACGACCAGCAGCGCCTCGCCCGCGCAACGCGTTGCGAGCGTCGCGAGCAAGGCGGCGGATGGCTCGTCGACGCGCTGAAGGTTGTCGACCGCGAGCAGCAGCGGACGGCGCCGCGCGAGCGCGATCAGCCACGCGCTCAAGGTGTTCTGCGTGCGCTTGCGCAGCTCGCCGGGCGTATCGGAAAAGTCGCTCGCGTCCGGGCGCACGTCGAGCGCGAGCCGCAGCGGAGGCGAGATGCGCGCGAGCAATGCTTCGTGACCGAGCGACGCAGCGATCGCGTCGCGCGGCGCCGCTTCGAGCACCTTCTCGATCAGGCCGTGCACGAGGCCATACGGGCCGCGGTGCAAGCGCCCATCCACCACGATCGGAGTCGCACCGCTCAGCTGCGCGACGATCGACAGCTCACCGAGCAAGCGCGTTCCGCCCATACCCGACGCCGCTTCGATCACCACGCACGCGCCTTTGCGCTCGAGCGCCGACGCGAGCCGGCGCTTGAGCCGGTCGCGCTCGCGCTCGCGCCCTACGCTGTCGACGCCGAAAAGGTAGCTGTGTGAAGCGCCTTCGTCCGACTCGCGCTCGAGCCCGCCGATGACCGTCAAGCGATCGATCACGTCGGCCGCCGAAGCCGGGCGCCCGAGCGGGTTCAAGGTGAGCAGCGCCATCACCAGCTCATCGAGCTCGCGCGGCACGGGCGAGAGCCCCTCGCGATCGAGCGCCGCGACCAACGCCGACGGCGGCAGCGCTTGCGTGCGCCACGCCTCGGGGAGCACCGCCATCTCGCGCGCTGGATACGCGTGCCGGCCGGTAAGCAACCAATACGCGAGCGCGCCGAGCGCGAACAAGTCCGCGCGCTGATCGAGTGGCGCGTGGTGCAGCGCTTCGGGCGGCACGCACGGCGGCGTGCCCACGACGAGGTGCGGAATGCCAAAACCGCTGAGCCCGCCGAAGTCGATCAGCTTGCAGCGATCATCGCTCGTGACGCGAACGTTGCGCGGTGAGAGGTCGCGATGCAGCAAGCGCCGCGCGTGCAGCAACCCGAGCGAAGACGCGACGTCGCGCAGGTAGCGGCACGCGCGCTTGTAGTCGATCGGCGCGAGGTCCCGGAAGTCCTCGCCGTCGAGCAGCTCCATCGTGTAGTAGGGGCCGTCGTCGGTGACGCCGTAGTCGTAGACCTCGATGATGCGCGGGTGGCGCAAGCCGACGAGCGTATGGAACTCGCGCTCGAACATCCGGACGAGCTTTTCATCGCTCGAGATCAATCGCTTGAGCGCGAGCTTGCGCTGGGTCGACTCGTCGAACACGCGCGACACCGCTCCCATCGCGCCGCGCGCGATCTCGCTCTCGACGCGGTATCGCCCCGCGATGAGCGATGAGGCCTGCCCCCCGGGAGGCCTCAACGGGACCGTGCTGCCTACCACCCTGCGCTCTCCCCCTCTGAGTTCGGCATTTCCAATTGCCAGCATAAGGCAGCGCGAAGAGCGCGTGCCATGTGCGCACAAGTGGGCGATGATCGCGCGCACCGTGACCGACCATCCGCCGCCTCAACCACCTAAGCAGAAACCGCCGGAAGAGTCGCCGTTCGAGCCGGCGATTCGAGCCGGCAAGCGCTTCCTTCTACCGTTCATGATCTCGTGGGGGCTTACGTATGTCGGCAGCCAGCGCGACCTCGAGTGGCTGTACTTTGCAGGCATGGGGGGCGTGACCATCTCAATGCTCGGCCTGCTGGTCTGGCTGCTGCACTGAAGCGCGCACGCCGCGACGTGAGATGGCCGTCGACCCCTCAGGCCTGAGAGTGAAGCACTCGGCCACATTCGATGGACTACGACTCGCAGCGCGAGATCGCGTAGATCGCACGCGCCCAAACGCAATTGTCGCGATTGACTCGCGCAGGGGCGAGTACCTGGTCGTCTCCGGAACCGCCTCGAGATAGCGAATGGCTCGGTCAGAACGCCATGCCGCGAACCTCGTCGCAGGTCGGCGTTAGATCGGTCAGGCGTTGAATCATGAACGAGCCAGCCTGCACTTGCTGGGCGGGCGGCTGACCATCGAGCCAATCGGATGCGCCAGGCGAACAGTCCGCCTCGCCCGTACCGTCGACGCGAACGCAGCCCAAGATGCGTCCATCCGTCTTCATTTGTCCGGGGGTCTCCGCACCATCGGTCACGTCGCCTTCGATATGGTCGCAATCCACCACCATGCCTTCGAGCGCGCTGATCACGCGCGAAGCGCTGTAGAAGCGCTTCACCTCGCGGATGAAGATGAAATCGAGCGCCGGCCAATACGCGTACGCCCACGCATCGCCCGCGCTGACGCGAGGACATTGCGGAGACGTGGCGCCGTAGTTGAATGGTGGATCGGGCTGCGTGTTGTCGTCGACGACACCACCCGGCGGCACCGCGTGCGTCGTGACGCCCGAGAACGCGTCACCGTCTTGTTGATCGTATGTCGCGGCGCCGTTGGTCACGGTCTGCGTCGCGCAATCGCCGGTGCGATGCGAGCCAGAGATGTTGCAGCGATCGGCTGGCCACGCCCCGAACGGATCCGCGAGCGTCACTCCGAGCAATGCAGCGGTCCGGCCCGTGTCGAAGACCTGACCCGCGTACGCGGTCGGCAGGTTCATCTCGACGACCTCGACAGGCATGTTGGGCGTGCCCCAGATGTGATTCGGCAAGTACTGGGCATACGCGCGCATCGTGGTCGGGCTGCAGACGTCCGGCGTCGAGCCACCGCAAGGCACCGTGCTCGTGAGCAGCGTGCCGTCAGCGCCGTAGCTCTGGGTCCGGATCGCCCACGAGTACGTCATCTCGCCGGCTGTATTGTTTTCGACGTTGGGGATTCCCGACCACGTGACGTTGGTCGCGATGCGAATCGCGAAGGTTCCGTTGAGATCGCAGGAGCACGTTGGATCGACGCTGTCGTCGGCGTCATCGACCTCCATGAAGTCGCCGCCGCACGTGCACGAGTAACCAAGACCGGGCGCGTTCTGCACGCATGTGCCGCGCGACGCACCGCACGGGTTCCCAGCGCACTCGTCGATATCGGTGCACCCGACTTCCGCGTTGCCCTCGTAGCCCCCATGGCAGCTGCACATGCGGTCGCCGAGAGCATTGCTCGGGTCGAAGCAGCCTGCGTTTGCACCGCACGGATCGGTGATGCACTCGTCCGTGACCGGGATGCACAGTCCCGCTCCGTTATCCGCGTAGTCAACCTCGCACGAGCAATCGTTTGGAGCACCGGACGTGCAACTCGTTGCATTGATGCCGCACGCGTTTCCGCTGCCCTGACATGACCCGCCGCCGCACGCGCTATCGGTCGTACAGCTGTTTCCGTCGTTGCAGGGAACCGTGTTGTTCGTGTGAGTGCACGGATCGCCGTCTAGATCACTCGAGTTGCATACGTCAGTCGTGCAGTCATTTACATCTGCACAGCTGCGAGGGTCGCTGTCCTGGCAGAGACCACCCATGCAGGCGTCGTTGACCGTGCACGGATTACCGTCATCGCAATTACCCGCCGCAGGCGCGGACAAGCACCCCAACCCCGAGTCACAGCTGTTGCTCGTGCATACGTCGCCGTCTTCGCAGTCCCGCGCATCGCCCGGTACGCACGTGCCCTCCGAGCAGACGTCCCCGTCCGTGCACGCATCGGAGTCGTCGCACGTTTCCGTATTGTTCACGTACACACAGGGATCGCCGTCGTCGTCGACAACATCGCAACTGTCCGTGGTGCACAAATTGCTATCATCGCATTCGACGGTCGTTCCGGTGCAGGTCCCCGACGTGCAGGTTTC
>JAYUYY010000300.1:0-2401 GCA_043752225.1 Sandaracinaceae bacterium
ACTCTTCAGTGCCACCGATCCTAGAGTCGCCGCAGTAGTTTCGGCACAAGCAGATATTAGGTGCGCCGACCACCGAGTTGACGCACTCGATCTGTTGGCTAGCGATCACCGGGCAGCTGCCCGAGTCCGCGCCGTCACATACCTCTGTGCCTTCTCGATCGCCGTTGCCGCACACGTTCTCGACTTGGCAGGTCGCGCTGCAACCATCGCCGGGTGCGGTGCCGCCGTCGTCGCAGTCTTCGCTGGGCTCGACCACGGAGTTTCCGCAGCGCGTCTCGATCTGGCACTGCGCGTTGCAGCCGTCGCCGACGCGTAGGTTGCCGTCGTCGCACTGCTCACCGCGGCCGAGGTCACGGTTGCCGTCGCCGCAGACCGGCAAGGTGCAGTTTGGATTGCAAGTTGCCGAGCCGCTCGGTCCATCGTCGCAATCCTCACCGAGCTCAGTCACGTTATTGCCGCACACGCTCTCACGCGTGCATACCGCGCTGCAGCCGTCGCCGTTTGCGGTGTTGCTGTCGTCGCATTCCTCGGGCGTGACGATGTAGCCGTCGCCACAAGCTACGTTGAGCAAGCAGGTCGTGCTGCAGCGCGCGATGACGTCGTCGGCGAGGTCGCCTCCGCAGCGCTCGACACACGTGCCCGCTGCGCCGTTGAACGCGCCGTCATCGCACTGCTCGTTGCCGTCGGTGATTCCGTCGCCGCACTCGCAGTTGACTGCGACGCGTACCTGCGCGGTGTCGATCACGCCGCCGCCGAGATCGACCGTGTACACGAAGGTGTCGAAGAAGCCGCAGCTGCCGTCGTCCGGCGCGTCGTAGGTGATCTCGCCGCCGCCCTCATCGAAGGTGACGGTGCCGATCGGGTCGGGCTCGGTGTCGATGGGGCAGCTCTCCGGATGCGCCGTCTCGTACGTCTGCGCGACGCCGTCGCCGCACACCGCGAGGATCGTGAGGCGCGGATCGACGCACGCCGATTCGCTCAAGCTGTCGTTCGCGAGCACGTCGAGCGCTTGCGGGTCGAAGCTTCCGAGCTGCCCACAGATGCCGCCGTCGGCCACGCACGCAGTTGCATCCGCTGTGCAGTCGAGCCCGTTTTGTGCGCCGCCCGAGACGCACTCCTTGTAGACGTCGCGCTCGGCTTGGAACACGTCATCGCGCGCTTCGCCAGGCGCATTGCAGTACGCCTGTCCCACCGAGCTCAGACCGTCGAGGTTGCAGAGCGTTCCGGGTGGGCAATCCGAGTCGGAGTCGCACGCGCGCGCGAACAGCTGACAGTCTTGGCTGCCCGTGAACGCGCACACGATGAACGCGCCACCGTCGGCGGCGGTCTCGGCGGCTTGAGCGGCGTTCGTGTAGCTCGTGCCTTCGCTACCGAGCGAGAAGAGCACGCCCGGCAGCGCCGAGCGGTTCGGCGCATCGAGTGATTCGGTGTCGTAGATCGAGAAGTGGTTCTCGTTGCTGACGACCGCGCCGCTTAGCAAATCGGTCCCGTCGTAGGTGGGCGCGCCGGTGTAGCGATTGAAGATGCTGACCAGGCTCTCACCGGGCAGCGTGAAGATCGCATCGAGCGGATTGTCCGAGCTGGCCGCGCGCTCGCGCGCTGCGTCCGGCGTGCTCGAGAACGACGTGCAGTTCAGGGTTGCCGGGTCGGGGTTTTGCAGTGCGCTGCAGTCGGGCGCTGGCAGAGGCGTGCCGGTGCTATCGCGCAAACGCGGCAGCACGCGCAGCACCTCGGCATCGCCATCCACGATGTACAGGTCGCCATTTTCGGCGACGGTCACGCCGTAGCCGTTGAAACCGAGCTGGACCGAGAAGCGCTCGATGTCGACCGATGCGTTGGGGTCGAAGTCTCGAGGAAGCTGCACGAGCAGCGTGCCGGCTTGGATCGCGTGCGTGAACAGGTAGTCGCCCGAGACCGGATCGAAGGTGCCGTCGCGCAGCGTTTGCAGGTTGGCGTTCGCGATCGTGTCAGCGCGCAGCGGCGCCTCGTAGCAAGGGAGCGCTCCGGGGTTTTCACTGCAATCGGGCGGCAGCTCACTCGTGCTTTCATCCGGCGAATAGATCGTGCCGTTCGCGCCGGCGAGGGTGTCGCCTTGATCGAGCACGGTGCCGTCGAGGCACAGCTCGATCGAGGTCTGCGAGCCTTGCGACTTGTGACCGCCGAACGAGCGGCGGTCGGGGTTGTAGGTGAGCGCGACCGGGCTCACGTTCGAGACTCTGAAGCGCTCGATCGTCACGTACTCGACGATCGGACGGCACACGCTCGGCTCGCCAACTTCTTCCGAGCAGCGGAAGAAGGTCTCGACCATGCAGTCTTGGTCGCAGCCGTCGCCGTCGAGCGCTAGCCCGTCGTCGCACTCTTCGCTGCCTTCGACCAGGCCGTCGCCGCAGACCGTGGGTAC
>JAYUYY010000301.1:0-2401 GCA_043752225.1 Sandaracinaceae bacterium
CCGCTCAAGCTCGAAGAGTTCGAAGGCAAGGTCAAGCAGGCGATCTACGTCAGCGCGACGCCCGCCGAGTACGAGCTCGAGCACTCGCAGGGCGTGATCGTGCAGCAAGTGGTGCGGCCGACCGGCTTGATGGATCCGATCGTCCACGTGCGCTCGGCGCGCAACCAAGTCGATGACCTGCTCGCCGAGATCCGCTTGCGCGTCGAGCGCAAGGAACGCGTGCTGGTCACCACGCTGACCAAGCGCATGTCGGAGGATCTCACCGAGTATTACAGCGAGATCGGCGTGAAGTGCCGCTACCTGCACAGCGATGTCGACACGCTCGAGCGCGTCGAGCTGCTGCGCGACTTGCGGCGCGGCGAATACGACGTGCTGGTCGGCATCAACCTCTTGCGCGAAGGCCTCGATATACCCGAAGTCTCGCTGGTCGCGATCCTCGATGCGGACAAAGAGGGCTTCTTGCGCTCGGCGCGCTCGCTGATCCAGACGATGGGCCGCGCCGCGCGCAACGTGAATGGCGAAGTGATCCTGTACGCCGAGCGGATCACGGCGGCGATGGAGAAGGCGATGGGCGAGACGTCGCGCCGCCGCACGCTGCAAGGCGAGTACAACATCCTGCACGGCATCACTCCCGAGACGATCCGCAAGAAGGAGGTCCGCGGCGTGCTCGGCGATCCTTCCGAAGCGGACTACGTGACGATCCCGATCGTGAAGCTCGGCGATAGCCGCGACGGCAAGCGTCTCGCGGCGGACATCGAATCGCTGCGCGCCGAGATGTTGCTGGCCGCCGAGCAGCTCGACTTCGAGCGCGCGGCCGCGCTGCGCGACGAGATCGCAACGCTCAGCGGCAAGGCCGTTGAGAGCACCGGCCCCGCGCGCAGCAGCAGCAGCAAGCCCCGCAACCGCCGCAAGCGCTAGAGTGAACGCAGTGAACCCCGTGAATGGGTGGGGGCGCCTTTTGTTGAAGAGGCGGCTCTGCCGGCGGGGCGGGGAAACGGCGACGTTTTCCCGATAACAAAAGTAGCGACGTACGGCGGAGCCGTACTAGCCGCGATTGCTGCGCAGGAACGCTTCGATCGTGGTGCCGAAGCTGCGCGTGTCGATCGGCTTGCTCACGTAGCCATCGAAGCCAGCTTCGATCAGCCGCTCGCGATCGCCATCCATCGCCAGCGCGGTCACGGCGATCACGGGCATCGCGTGCAAGCGCGAGCTCTTGCGGATCGCTTCGAGCACGGCGTGACCGCCGCCGCCTGGGATCTGGATGTCGACAAGCGCGATGTGCGGCGTCGCCTCCATCAAATGCCCGAGCGCTTCGCGCACGTCGCACGCCGGCAACACCACGTGGCCGCGATGCGTCAGCAAGTCGCGCGCGAGCATCATGTTTTGTGGATTGTCCTCGACCAGCAATACGCGCAGGCCCGTGATGACCGTGCCTTCGCCGTCGCCCTCGCCCGGCATGGCAGGACGCAAGCTCGTGCCGGAGGTCGGATCCGCGCACGGCACGCGCACCCAAAACGTGCTGCCGATGCCGGCGACGCTGCGCACGCCGATCTCTCCGCCATGCGCCTCGACCAAGCGCTGGCTGAGCGCGAGTCCAAGGCCCGTACCCTCCGGCTTGTGACCGCGATGCGGCTCGATCTGCTCGAACTCGCGAAAGAGCTTGGACATGTCCGGCTCGGCGATTCCAACGCCCGTGTCCTGCACCTCGATGATCAGATCGGTGTCCTCGACGCGCGCGCGCATCCAGACCGTTCCGCCCGGCTCGGTAAACTTGATCGCATTCGAGAGCAGGTTGAAGAGCACTTGGCGCATGCGCGCCGGATCGACGTGCAATCGCGGCAGGTTCGCCGAGTGCTCGACGATGAGCTGCAGGCCGCGCGCATTGGCCAGCGATCGCACCGAGCCGAGCACGGACTCGAACAACGAGTCCGGATGCACCCACGTGCGCGCGAGCCTCAAGTATCCGGCCTCGACCTTGGAGAGATCGAGGATGTCGTTGACCAGCGTCAGTAGATGGCGACCGCTGTTTACGACCTGCTCGACGTATTCCTTTTGCTTGGGCAGGAGCCGCCCGGGGATCTCCTGCTCGAGCAGCTCGGCAAGGCCGATGATCGCATTGAGCGGCGTGCGCAGCTCGTGACTCATGTTCGCTAGAAAGCGGCTCTTGGCTCGGCTCGAAGACTCCGCAACGTTGCGCGCAGCGACCAGCTCTTCATTGGTCCGCGCGAGCTCGACCGTTCGCTCGCGGACGCGGCGCTCGAGCTCTTCGCGCGCTTCCGCTTCACGCTCGCGCAAGCGGCTCTCGGCCGAACGGCGTGCGCGGCGTTCACCGGCGTCGCGCACCGCGCGCTCGATCGCGGGGCCGATGCGCGTGAGGTTCGACTTGAGCAGGAAGTCGTGC
>JAYUYY010000302.1:0-2400 GCA_043752225.1 Sandaracinaceae bacterium
GCGCGCGCAGCCGCTCGTCGCGATGCTGCAAGAGCGCCTCGAACGCGGGCAGAGCCGCGGCATCGTGCGCAAGGACGTGCCGGCCAAGACGTTGCTGACGATGAACCTCAGCTCGATTTTCTACCGCTTCGTGATGGCCGAGCCGCTCGCAGAGGCATTGCGTCTCAGCAGCAGCGGCTCAGGCGATGACGAAGATCGCGAGCACGTGATCCTCTACATCATGAGCACGCTGAAGCCCTGAGGCTTACCGCAGCGCTTCGAGCGTCATCGTGACGCGGAGCTCACCGTCCACGACCTCGATCTTCGAGGGCTTGAGCGCTTCGATCACGCCGAGCGCCAGCTTGCGGTCGCGGTTGCGGCGCACCGCCGGCACGCTGCGTAAGTCCGCGACCAGGAAGGCGCCTTCGCGGCTCATCAACGCGCCACCGTCGCTCGGTCGCACCGGGCCGAGCACTGCACGCCATGCAGCGTGTGCGATCTCCGCCGCGAGCGTGCCGCAGACGTCGGCGGCGCGCGGATCGCTGATCGCGCTGCTCGGCTCGATGCCGAACGCGACCTCTTTGGCGCCCATCGGCGCAAACGAAAAGCTCGCGGGCCAGAGCGCGATGCGCAGCGGCTCGCGGTTGTCGTCGAAGCTCGCATCGATCCGCAGCTGACCGTTGCGCGCGCGGACCGTCACCGCGGTCACGCCGGGTGTGCGCGCGACGGCGGCCGTGAGCGCCCCATCGTCGATGCGCGTGCGCATCAGCGTGGCTTGCTCGAGCAGCTCGCCGATCGCGGTGGTCGCGCGGTGCTTGCGCACGCCGTCCGCCGCCGCGAGCGCGGTGCTGCGAAGCAAGCTCTTGAGCACGTCGAGCCGACTCATGGGTTCACTCTCATCCGTTCACGAAGCGCTCATTGAACGGTGGGCTCGTACCTCGGCTCGGGCTTGGCCTCGCTCGGAGCTTCGGCGTTCTCCGCGTCGTCCGTGTCCTCTGTGTCCTGGCGCTTATCGCTCGCGATCGGCTGCAGCGTGCGCAGGCGCTCGAGCTCGAGCGGCGTCGTGTGCGCGCCGATGTGCGTGCAGTACAAACCTTCGCGCACGCAGCGCACCGGGATCTCGGCGCCGAGCAAGGCCTCGATCGCTTCAGTCGCTTTGGCCGATCCGTCGTTGGTCATGCGCATGCGCAGCTCGACCGGCATCAGCTCGCCGAGCAAGCCCGCGCGCTGCAGCACGCCTTGGCCGACGCCGACGCGCACGTCGAGCAAGTACTTGCTGACGTCGATGCGCTTGCCGATGCCCTCGACGTTCCGGCGCACGCTCAAGTCGCTCTTGCGTCGCTCATCCATGTGCGCTTGCAACGCGATCTCGTCGGCCATGCCGAGCGCTTGCAGCGCCGCGCGCGGCAACGCGACGATGTAGCGGGCCTCATCGATCACGCGGTTGAGCTTGGGATCGCCGGGGCCGAGCACGCGCACCGCGACGAAGCGCACGCCATCGATCGTCTCGGTCGAGAGCTGCTCGGGGAGCGTGGCGATGTCGAGGCCCTCTGTGACGACCAACTTGAGATCGACATACTCCGCGAGGCTCAACACGCCGAGCGGCAGCGCGGGTGAGAAGCTCATCACCGGCTTGGGGTTGAAGCCTTCGGAATAGAACACGGGGATCTCGAGCCGGCGCAGCAAGCGCGGCAAGAGGCGCACGAGATCGAGGTGCGAGCCATACGCAGCGCGGCCCAGCTTCTCGAACTGCAAGCGCACGCGCACGACCGGACCTTGCGGCGGCCGCTCCATCGGCTTTGCGCGCTTGTTCCGGCGTTGCGGCGCGGGGCTCGGCGCAGTGCTTGTAGTAGCCGCGCCTTCGACCGGCTCGAGAACGGGCTCGACATACGGCTTGTGCGCGTTGAGCTGAACCAGCAAGTCCGCGCGACGCGTGCGCATCTGACCGAGGTCGCACGCGACGCCGCAGTCGTAGCAGACCAAGCGGCGTTGATCGGCGTCGTGATCTGCGCGGTTGGTGTGGTGCACGAACATGCCGGCGACCTTGCCGCACGGCGGGCTCAAGCGGTTCTGCAGCGCCTTGCGATACTCGCGCGCGAGGAAGCCTTCTTCGAGGCCGACGTCGATGTGATCCCACGGCAGCCGGGCATCAACCGGGATCGTTCCGAGGAAGCGCAACGGCTCGACACCGTGCTTCTCAAACGCGGCTTGCCACGCTTCGAGGTTCAGCTGCTCGTCCCACGAATCGAAGCGCGCGCCGCCGCGGTACGCATCTTCGAGCACGTTGCACAGCGTGCGGTCGCCGCGCGCGATCACGCCTTCGAGCCAGCTGCCCTTCGAGTCGTGCATGCGCAGGCCGACCGCGCTGCCGCGCACGCGGTCGCGCAGCATCTGTTGCTTGCGCTGTACGTCGTCGTGGCT
>JAYUYY010000303.1:0-2397 GCA_043752225.1 Sandaracinaceae bacterium
CGATCAGCGCTGCGCTGCACGCGCGCAGCACCGCGCGATGCTTCACGCGCAGCTCGGACCAGACAGGGATGCGGCGCTCGCGATACGCGTGCAGCGCGATCTCGCAGACCGCACCGCCGACCACGAGCGCGAGCGACAGCACTGGGAAGGCACGCATCATCGCGGCGTAGCCGAGCAGCGCACCCGCGAGCGCCGGCCGCTGGGTGCGAAACGCGCACGCCGCGAGCGCAAGCCCGGCCATCCAATCAAAGCGCAGCGTCGAGCCGGCCCAGTTGCTGCCGAGCATCGGAAAGTCGGTCGCGCCAAACACGATCAAGCAGGCGAGCGCGGTGTAACGGCCGAAGCTGCGCCAGATGCACACGATCATCGTCAGCAAGAGCAGCGGATCGAGCAGCCCGCTGAGCGTCAGCACGCGCTCGCTCGCGTGCGTATTCGCGAACATCACGTGCGCGATCGCGATCCATGCCGGAGTCGCGTTGCCGCCGTGATCGCGCAGCGTGCCGAGGTAGTGCTCCCGGCTCATCGACGTCCAGAAGTAGCGCATGTCCTCTTTGAACGACTCCCAGCGCGCCGGGCTGAAGCGCTCATGCACGCGCGCGATCTCCGGCATCACGTCGCGCGCGAACACCAAGTGATTGGTGCGCAGGTCGCGCAGCAAGACATCGGCGACCGACTTCTCGGCATGACCGGTGCCCTCGAGGTACGCCGCGACGCTCGCGAAGTAGAGGCCATCGAAGCGCAGCTCATCGAAGTACTTCGCGACCGGGTAGTAGACCCGCATGTCGTAGCTGTGCACCGGCGTCGGCCGACCGCCCTGCGTGAAGTCGAGGAACCACGGCCGTCCGAAGTTGTAGAAGCAGCCGAGTGCGAGCAACGCGGTGACGGTGAGCAGCGTGGTGATCGCGCTCGGTCGCGAACGCAGGCGCGCGATCACGAGCCCGAGCGCCGCGAGCAGTGCGATCACGACGCGCATGAAGCTCACGATCTCTTCGTGAAACGGCCACAGCGGGATGAACCGCCGCACCGTCACCACGAGCGCGACCGCCGCGATCGCAAAGCCAAGCGCGGCGAGCCACGTCGGCACGCGCCGCAAACACCCGAGCATCCCGAGCGCGAACAGCACGCCAAAGCCGGCGAGGAAGCGTTGCTCGGTCGAGTACACCGAGCCGCTCGCCGTGCGCGCGAGCTTCGGTGGAAAAGGCGTCGGGCTCTTCGCGAATACGAGCAGCTCGCCGATGCTCACGAAGCGATCAGCACCGCGCGCGGTGATCCGCAAGTACCGCCCGCGCGCGCCGAGCTGATCGATGACGCGCATGCGCATGCCGGGCATGGGCACCGCCGGCACGTCCCACAGCCTAACGAAGCGCTCGCCATCGTCAGACAACGCGACCTCGAAGCGATCGTTGTTGTCCGCGACGAGCACGAGCGAATCGATCGCGGTGATCGCGCCGAGGTCGATCTCGAAGCGCGGCGCGCTGCCGAATAGCTCAGCGCTCAGGTTCGAACGCCAGGTGTCGCCTTCGCGCGGCGTGACGCCATCGACGATGCGCTCCGCGTTCGCAACACCGCGCGGCGCAACGACTGCGCGCCCGCGCACGAGGTTGCCGCTCGGCTCACCGGATGCTCCGCACGCGATCAAAAACGGTGCGGTGAGCACCGCAGCGAGCACCGCAAACAATCCGGGTCGAAATGCCCGCTTGAGCCGCATTCTGCACATCCGTCTGGACCTCACTCCACTTCAGAGCCCCCGCCACCCGCTTGCAGCATGGAGCGCGCGATGGTACCCGCCGAGCCTCGGGCGGAGGAGCCATAAGATGCGCGTTGGTTATTCGGTTGGTCTCATGATGTTGACCGCACTGTGTACGAGCGCGGCGGGCTGCCAAGACCTCGACATGTGCACCGACCCCGGCCGTGTCGAAGCGTGCCCGTGCACCAGCGGTCGCGACACGGTATTTGGCGCGCGAACCTGCATGCCCGAGCAGATTTGGGGCGCTTGCGACTGCACGATCGACGGCAGCGACCTGCGCGACTCGGGCATGCCCGGCATGACCGGCGGCATGAGCGGCATGACGACCGGCGGCATGAGCGGCATGGGCACCGGCGGCGTTGGCGGCGTGATGACCACCGGTGGCACCGGCGGTATGACGACCGGCGGCATGAGCGGCATGGGCACCGGCGGTATGAACGGCGCGGACGCCAGCCTCGATGCATCCGACGGCGATTCGGGCGGCATGGCGGGAGTTGGCGGCGAGCCGATGGGTCCTCCATACGCAGGCTGCACCATGCCAACGGTAGCGACGGATTGCCGTGCGGGCTCCGAATGCCTCGCGTCCGATGTGCCGTTCCTCGGCACGGCGCTCAACGTCTGCGCGCCTGCGTGCTCGATGGCCGACGACT
>JAYUYY010000304.1:0-6304 GCA_043752225.1 Sandaracinaceae bacterium
GTAACGCCGCGTGCCTTCACCGAGCAGCCCGCGCAGGATCGGCGCGACCGTCGTGTAGCTCGGCGCGACCACCGGCTGCATCGAGACGCGTTGGGCGGACCAGTAACGCCGCGCGCGGCAATACTGCTCGGCCTGATCGACGCCCCAGATGTGCCGCTCGTACGACTCCTGCGCGGTGCCCCCGAACGTGAAGAAGCCGTGCTGCATGAGCAAGAGCCCGTGCACATCCGGATGCTTTGCGTAGACCTCGGCCGCGAGCTTGGCGAGCGCAAAGCCCGGCATGACGTACGGCACGATCGCAAACCGCTCGCCAAAGCGTTCGCGACACAAGCGCTCCGCATCGGCTTGATCGACCAGGCTCAAGATCGCATCCGCGTGCGAGTGGTCGATGTACTTGTGCGGCAAGAACGCGTGCAGCAGCGTCTCGACCGAAGGATTGGGCGCGCTCGCATTGAGCATGCGGATGCGCTGCGCGTTGACCATGTCCTCATCGCTCAACGCATCGAGCTGCTGCAGCGCACGCAGCGGACCGAGCCGCAGCGCGGGCAAGCCTTCCGGTCCGATGTCGGCGAGATCCGCGCCGCTGCCTTTCACGCACAGCACTTCGACCGCGTGCCCGAGATCATCGCGCTCCGTGGTCTTCACCGAAGTGTTTCCGCCGCCGTGGAGCACCAGCGAAGGATCACGCCCGATCAGCCGCGACGTGTACACGCGCAGCGCGAGGTCTGCGTTTGCCCGGTCGGCGAGCTCTTCAATCAAATTCTCGGCGTCTAAGTCCGACCACTGGCTCTGCATAGCCGGTCGAGCATAGCCGAGGTCAGTCGCGATCCGCTTGCGCTTGCGCAGAGCTGTTGGCGAGCGCGAGCGCTTTGCGCGTGAGCTGCGAGATCCCGAGCTCGCTGAGCTCCACGAGCGGGACGAGCTTGCCGGTCGAGGCCTTGAGCTTGCTGACCGCGATCTCGCCCGCCCACAGCTCGAGCTCGATCGCGCGATGCGAGAGCACGTGCCGCACGACGCCGAGCGCTTTGCCCGTGGCCAGCGTTACGCCGAGCGCATCGCTCAACGCTTGTGCGTTCGTCCGCCCGTGCCCTTCGGCTACCGGCAAATTCCACAGGCCACCAAACAGCGCGCCTTCACCGCGCGTCAACAGCACCGCCGGACGCTTTGCCCGCGCGCTCGTCGCCACGATCCCGACCAGCGTCCAACGCTTGGGCGGCTTGCGCGTCCTCGCGACGGGCAGCTCGTTCTGACGCCCTTGTGCTCGAGCCGCGCACGCGTTGTTGACCGGACACCGCTCGCACGCAGGCGATGCCTTGGTACAAACCATCGCGCCGAGCTCCATCAGCGCTTGATTGAGCGCACCGGGTCGCTCGCCGAGCACGATCTTTTCGGCTTCGGTCCAGAGCAGCGCCTGCGTCTCGCGCGCTTCGGGCGGCGTCTCGATCGCGTGGATGCGGCACAAGACGCGCGCCACGTTGCCATCCACGATCGGCTCCTGCAGATCGAACGCGATCGATCCGATCGCACCGGCCGTGTATCGACCGACGCCCGGCAATGCGCGCCGCGCTTTGGGCTCGCTCGGCACCTCGCCGCCGTAGCGCGCGACCACCTCGCGCACGCCCGCGTGCAAGAGCCTCGCGCGCCGGTAATAGCCAAGCCCGCTCCACGCGGCCATCACGTCGTCCTCACGCGCTTGCGCGAGCCGATGCGCGCTTGGAAACTTCTCGATGAACCGATCGTAGTAGCGCACGACCGTGTCCACGCGCGTCTGCTGCAGCATGATCTCGCTCACCCAGATCGCGTACGGATCGCGCGTCCTGCGCCACGGCAGATCGCGCGCGACTGCGTCGTACCAGCGCAAGAGGCTCGCGCGCAGCTCAGCAGGCTTCGCTCTCGGCTTGGCGGACACGGCGCGGGTTGTAACCCGATTCGAAGCCTAGAAGTCTTGGCTCCGCGGCCGACCCGCGCGCAGCGTCGCGCCGGGCTTCGCGGGCGTGGGCGCTGGCTCCGCTGCGGGGTCGGCGAGCTGTTTTTCGTGCTTACGTCGGCCTGCGATCGGACGCGCAGCGCTCGGATGCGAAGCGATCGGTCGAAGGACCACCGGCTCTTCTTTCGCAGCGGGCTCGGCGATCGGAGCTTTCTTCTCAGCGCTCGCGCGTTCGGCGGCGGGTGTCGGCAGCGCCGGCGCGGACGGAGCGTTTGGCTCCACGGCATTCGACTCAGCGGGCGCGATCGGTTGAGCCGCCGCTTGCGGCTGTGGCGCAGTCTCCACGAGATGCGGCTCGGTCGCCGTCGGTGCACCACCCGGCGGCGAGCGGCCAGCAAGCCACGCAGCTCCTGCGATGACTGCGAGCACGAGCCCGCCCCACATCACGGCCGACTTCCACGTAAACGTGCGTGGAATCGAGATCGAGTCGCGCGCCTCCGCCAGCTCGAAGCTCTGCGCGAATGGCGTGTTGCCATCGCCGGGCATCTTGCTCGCGGTGCGGCTTGGGCGCGGAATACCCGACGCCACGCTCGCACTGTGCTCGCGCGCCTGCGCGACGCGCGCGACTTGACTCCCCGTTGCAGGCGCCACAGCCACGGTCGCGTCGAGGCCGCCACTCGATCCCGCAAGCGCAGTCACGCGCTCGTAAAAACCTTGCGCGGTCGCAAACGGGCCGAGCTGTGCGATCAACGCATCGAGCGAAGGCGTACGGTCATTGCGATCGCGCGCCATCGCCTTCTGCACGATCGTGCTCAGCGCACCCGGCAACTCGGGCTTGAGTGACTTGGGCGTCGGCGGCTCGGTCGTCGTGACCTTGATGATCAGCTCCGAGAACGTCTCGGCGCTGTACGGCGCTTGGCCCGTGAGCGCTTCATACAAGATCACGCCAAACGCGTAGACGTCAGCGCGCGCATCGATGTCGCGGATGCCCGCGAGCTGCTCATAAGACATGTACATCGGCGTGCCGAGCGTCATGCCGGTGCGCGTCAGCGAGAGCGCATCGCGTTCGGCGAGCTTCGAGATGCCGAAGTCGAGCACCTTCGCGGTCGGCACACTGCGATCGGACTCGCGTGCGAGGAAGATATTGTCGGGCTTTACGTCGCGGTGAATCACGTTCTCGCGATGGGCCGCCGAGACGCCACGCATCGCATCGATGATCAAGCTGATCAGCACGTGCGGCGCAGTGTCTCCACGCTCGATCAACGCGGTGAGGGGCTCGCCGTCGAGCAGCTCCATCACGAGAAAGATCGCGCCCGTCTCTTCGATTACGTCGTAGACATCGACGACGTTAGGATGGCGCACCCGTGCCGAAGCGCGCGCTTCGCGCACCATGCGGTGCGCCGCATCCGCCTGCGCGGCGAGCTGCGGATGCATCCACTTGATCGCGACCCGCTTGCCGGTGGTCGTGTTCTCGGCCTCGAGCACGACGCCCATCCCGCCTTCGCCGATCCGCCGAATGATCCGAAAGCGACCGCCTAGGACCGACCCGACATCAGGCGTGGCAAACTGCTGGTCGCGCCCGTCGGTCATGCCCGCCTAGCATACCGCTAGAGCGCAGCGGACAGCATCACACCGGCAATCGCGAACAGGCCGAGAGCGAGCACGACCCACAACGCTACGTCGACTCGGGGGCCGGGCGGCGAGCTCGAAATCGGCCGTTGCGATGGAGCGGGCCGGGTCGGCTCGGGTAGCGCTCGACTGATCACACGCGTCGCATCGCCGCGCTCGATCGACGTTTCGCTCGATCGATACAGCGAGCGCATCGCGTCACCGATGAACTTCGCATCCCGGCTCGGACGATCGCTGCTGGGCTCACTGACTCGCGGCGCTGGTTCGCTCGAGGGAGCGCCGGCTCCTGAAGGCTCATTCGGGCCTTCTGGCGGAGCGGAACCTAGCAGGCTGCGTGTCGGGTCATCCATGTACGACTCCCACATCATCGCTGAACACCCCAGTTTTGCAAATGGACCCAGGCTCGTCGCCCCGCGGGTGCCGGAAAGCGAGTCTTGCGCAGCCGAAGGCCCGGTCACCCATTCTCCCGGGATGGACCTTCCGCACTCTTGCGGGCAGCGTGCGCCGTGTCGGACGAGCACGCTCATGCACATCCGTGGGGTGCTGACGTGAGCAGGGTTTTGCGCGCGTGCTGGCGCAAGAAGCGAAGAGGTCATCGTGAGTGCCGGAATCTTCGTCGTTCACACACCTGATCAGGCCCGCGACGCCGGTGCCCTGATCGATTTGCTCGAGTCTGCCTTGGCGTTGCCGGATGGCGCGCTCGCGTGCAGCTCGTTGCCTGGATATGCCTGGGCCGCGAGCGGTCAAGGCAACGTCGCCGAATGGGATGCGATGCTCGCGCGCGTAGGCGCCGCGATCGCGATCGCGGATAGCGACGCGCTTTCGAGCCCGCAATGGATGTTCGACATCGCGTCGGCCCATGGCCGAGGGCTTTGGACCGTGGTGTTGCTCGATGACGCGACACAGGCTGCGCGCCTCCCGGTGCAGCTCACTTCGGCGACGCTCGCGTTGCGCAGCGACGCGACCTCCGTGCGTTCGGTGGTCGAGGATCTGGCCTTCGAGCTCGGCGTTGCGCCGCGTCTCGGCAAAGAGACCAAAGAAGCGATCAGCACGTTCAGCTCGTTCCCGCCCGCGAGCTCCACGGTTGGACGGGAACAAGCTGGACGGGAACAAGCTTCGAGCGCCAGCCGGCAGCTGCCGCCGATCACCGGTGACAGCAGCCCGCACAACGTGATCACCCAGCGCCCGCCCGCTCACGCCAAGGGCGAGTACGACGCGTTCGATTACGACGCGCTCGACACGGTGCCGCCACCCGCGATGTCCTCGATGCCGAGCGAGCCACCGCCGTTTGCTTCGAGCGAAGACCCGTTCGAGCTCGACGAAGACGAGCTGCAGCCGATCGATGGCGGCATGGTGCTCGTGAGCCGCGTCCACGGCGCGACACCGAGCATGGCGCTCGACGCCGGCCGCGCGATCTCGGAGTGCTCGTTTCATCGCCACTCGGGCGGCGACTTCGCGCGCGAGCTCGACCAACCGTTCGGCCGCTTCATCGACTCGATCGGGGGCGACTGGAGCGCGCTCCAACACATCGGCGATGTCGAAGTCTGGCTCGGAGCGACCGACAACTTGCTCGACTCGCTACCGCCTTCGAACGGAGCGATCGCCGAGTGGTACGAGCTCGGTTACCAGCTCTCGACGCTGCTCAGCATCGCGGAGCACGGCGGTCTCGACGATCCACGCCAACGCGATTCGTACATCGAGCTGTGGAGTCAAGCCGTGCAGCAGCTCGGCCAATCCGCGGAGCGCTTGCGCGTGCCGCTCGAGATCTTCGAGCATGTGCTCTCGCAGCTCGAAAACCTGATCGGTCCGCAGCACATCCGCGACTACCGCAACGTCGCTGCTGCGCTGCAGGCCGTGCGCGAGCTGGCTCTCTCCGCCGATGGCCGCCGCTCGCACGCGTACCCACGCGCCAGCTGACCCGCACAGTTAGCTCAGCAGCGCTGAAGCGCGCTCAAGCGCACTTAAAAGAAAACGCCGCCGAGCAGGAAGCTCAGCGGCGTTTTTCAGTTGGGCGTCTAGCGCGCGGCGATCACTGGCCGCGAGCGACTGCCATCACCTTGTCGAGCAGCTCGCGCGGATACACGCGACCGACCAACGACTCGCGCGCCTTCTTCGCGAACTCTTGGTACTCCTTCTCGCCCGCCGCGGTGTAGTCCACCGAGACGTAGCCGCGCTTGAGCAGGTTCTTGTACGCCGTCTTGTCATCCTCGCGGATGGCGAGGGTGTCGCCCTGATAGTTCTTCGCGATCTGTTCCTGAAGCACGGTGCGGATGTCCTCGGGAATGGCCGACCACTTCGCATTCGAGAAGATCATGCCGCCGATGAGCGGACCGTGCGTGCGCTTGGTCACGTGCGTGAGCTTTGCCTGCCACTGCAGCGCAACCGACGCGAGAGCCGTGGTGATGACCGCGTCGATCATGCCGGTCTGCAGCGCGCCGTAGACTTCGGGCACGCCGAGCGGCACGCCGGTGACGCCGATCGCATGTTGAATCGCCTTCATCGTGTGGCTCGCGGGCCACAACCACGGGCGCATCTGCTTGAGGTCACTCGGCTTGTACAGCGGCGCGTTCGTGAAGTAGCGCAGCATGCCGATTTCGCTCCAGCCCATCAGCTTGAAGCCGTTCTCGCTGAGCTTGCGCTCCCACTCGGCGTTGAACGCTTTCTGAACGCGCTCCTCTTGCTGGTAATCCTCGATCGCGCCGGGTGCGGTCAGCACCGCGAGCTCGCGCAACACTTGGCTCAAGCCGA
>JAYUYY010000305.1:0-6296 GCA_043752225.1 Sandaracinaceae bacterium
CGCGATCGGCATGCCGATCGCCGGCATCCTGGTCGCGCTGCTCGTGCTGCTGCTCCGGCCGCTGCGCGATGGGCGCGTGTACACGGCGCGTGAAGCCGCCTTCTGGGCCAACATGCCCGTTGTCAGCTCGAGCTCGTGGCCGCGCGACCGCGACTCGTTCTTTCCGTTGATCGACGAGCTCGGCGACGACGGAGGTCCGGCGCGCGGCTTTACGCTCGTGCTCGGGGCCTCGCCGCGTGAGCGTGTGCTGGCCGAGGAGCTGGCGTATTGGCTGGGCGGCACCTCGCTCGGCAACGACGGCAAAGCCGAGGTGCGTGCCGCTCCGACCGTCAGCGAATCGAGCGGTGGCGCGCCGGCCCACGCGCAGGGCGCCGAAGCCGTCGGCGCTCCCGCACCGGTCAGCGTCAGCGTGCGCGCCGCAGCGGCAACGCATGTCTCAGGCTCCGCGGCCGCAGCACCCGGACACGCGCTCGCGTTGATGCACGCCAGTGCACCGAGCGCGCTGGCACCATATCAGCGCGGTGCGAATGCCATGACCGCAGCCCGACACGGCACGCATGCCTGGGTGGGCGACGCGGAAGGCCCCGCTCTCCGGCGCGCCGCGCGAGCAGCGGATCGCGTGCTAGTGGTGCTGACCTCTGGCACCGAGATGTTCACCTCGCTCGCCTCACTGCGAGCTCGACTCGGTCGCGAGAACGGCATCGCGGTGTTGCTCCTGGGCGTGGGCCCCGAGCTGCTCAAGCTCCCGGATCGCGTCGGCGACGTCGAACGCTTCTGGCGCCAGGGCGCCGGCTCGCGCAGCTGAGCGGAGACCTGAGGCCGAGCTCGGCCGCGGGCTCGTCGTTGTGAATCCGCACGTAGCGGACGCGCGGACCTGACGACGAAGTGAGCCTTGACGAAGTCGGAGCATGGCCGAGGTATCGCGCTCGCCTTGGGCGCAGCGTTCCTGTTCTCGGCCAAAGCGATCCTGGTCAAGCTCGCGTACCCCTACGGGGTCAGCCCGCTGACGCTGCTCGCGTTGCGGATGGGCATCGCGGCGCCCTTCTTTGCGATCACCGCGTGGCGTGGTCGCAACCAGGGTTCGCGCCTGACGCCCAAGGACTGGATCGCGCTGTTTAGCTTGGGCGTGCTCGGTTACTACGGCGCCTCGATCCTCGACTTCATCGGGCTGCAGTACATCACGGCCGGGCTCGAGCGCCTGATCCTGTTCACGTACCCGACGATCACGATGCTGATCTCGGTGGCGCTGCTCGGCCGGCGTTTCGCGCGCCGGGACGTAATCGCGGTCGGGCTGACCTGGGTGGGCATCGCGCTCGCCTTCGTCCATGACGTGCGCCTCGCGGAGCAGCCCGACGCGGTCTGGATCGGTGGCGCTTGCGTGCTCGGATCGGCGTTCTGCTACGCGGCCTACCTTGCGGGCTGCGGCGAGCTGCTCGCGCGGCTCGGCAGCACGCGGGTCTCGGCGATCGCTTCGTGCATGTCGGCCGGCGCCACGCTGGCTCACTTCGGAGCGGTCAGCTCGGTGAGCGAGCTCGCGCAGCCGATGCCCGTGATCCTGCTCGCGGCCGCGATGGCGGTGTTCTCCACGGTGCTGCCGGTGTTCATGAACCTCGCGGCGATGCAGCGGCTCGGAGCCTCCCGAACGGCGATCGTCGGAAGCGTGGGTCCGGTCTCCACGATCGGGCTCGGAGCGATCTTCCTGCACGAGCACATCTCGCTGACACAGATGCTGGGGACCGGCCTCGTGGTCGGTGGCGTCTGGCTGGTCGGCCGCAACAGCGCGCGTTAGCGCTGGTCGACGCGGAGCAAATCGCCGGAGCTTGACCCACTCCGCCGGGCCTTGCGCGCTCGGCTCGCGCACAAGAACGTACCCATCGCGTTCAACTGATATTGATTTCCATTTTCAAGTTCATTACACCTGCGCCACGTCTGGCTGCGCCCACCCGCGGCCGCTAAACGAGGAGAAAATCCCATGTCTTTTCTGAGTCTTACAAGCCGAACTTCGAGCCGACACAGGGCTGTCTGGGTCTGCGTAGCGGCGCTTATCGGGCTGACCGCAGCGTGTGGAGATGACGCTGAAAGCGTCGATGCCAGCGTCGGACTGAACGGCGAAGACGGCGACGACGGCGTGGACGGTCGCAATGGCGACAGCGGCGAGAACGGCGAAGACGGCGAAGACGGCGAAGACGGCCTGGATGGCGACGCCGGCGTGGACGGCGAAGACGGTCTGGACAGCGAGCAAGGCGAGCAAGGCGAAGTGGGCCCGGCGGGACCAGCCGGTCCGGCTGTCGGCGGCGGCGTCTCGGTCGATGGCGCGCAGGTCATCGCGCTCTCGTTGACCGGCCACGACCGGCTCTTCGGAGTGGTCTTCGCGGGCGATGGCGGGTTCTACGCTACCGGCCAAATCGCGAATGATATCGCCACGAATGCCGACTATTCTCTGATCGTTGCGAAGTTCCTGCCGTACGGGGCGCTGGACACGAGCTTCGGCAACGACGGCATCGCCGTGAAGAACGTCGCGGTCGGCGGCACGAGCCGCGAGCTCGCGCGCGGCATCGTGCTCCAGTCGACCGGCAAGATCGTGATCGCCGGTGCCGCCGAGCACGACCCCGACGCCGTCGGCCTGCTCGCCCACGACACCGACATCGTGCTGGTGCGCTTCAACGACGACGGCTCGATCGACACGACCTTCGGCGAGGACGGCGTCGTGACCCTCGATCTGAACGACGGCGTGGAAGGCCTGAACGCAGCGAATGAGCCGACGCTGTTGGCCGGCGATGGGCAGTGGTCACTCTCGCTCGCGGCCGACGACACGCTGGTCGTGCATGGCACCCAGCGTGGTGAAGGCATGCAGGTCGATGGCACCACCCCGCGCAACGACTCGGACTTCGCGCTGGTCCGCCTGACCAGCGAAGGTGTTCTCGACACCACGTTCAGCACCGACGGCAAGGTCACGCTCGACCTCCAGAACGCGTTGAGCGTTTCCTCGAACGCATCGGCGCGCGTTGCCAACGTGCTCGCCGACGGCAGCATCGTCGCCGCGGGCTACACCACCTCCGACGTGCTCGGGGTCAGCACCCAGCAGCCGGTGCTGTACAAGGTCGACACCGACGGCGACTTCGACGCGAGCTTTGCGACCCTGGACGCCTGGGGCGCGACCGGCGTCTGGCACGACACGGCGGTCGAGCCTCCGCTGAGCGCCGAGGCCTACGCCGCAGCGCTGCAAAGCGACGGCTCACTCATCACGATGGGCTACGGCCCGACCAACAACGCGACGTACCCAAGCGGCACCGGCTCCGACTGGATCTCGTTCCGGTTCTCGGCGATCGGCCAGCTCGACGACAGCTACGGCACGGACGGCGCGACCTACATCGATGCCGGCGGTTTCGGCGACAACGGCCGCTTCGTCATGGTGCTGCCCGATGACCGCGTCCTCGGGGCGGGCATCGGTCGAGCCGCGGGCCCAGTAGAGACCGAAGCCGACGGGATGCTCGCCATGCTGAGCCCCGACGGCATCGCGGACGAAGACTTCGGTCCGGGCGGCGTTCGGCTCTACGACGTCGGCGGCCCCGCCGACCAGCTCGCGGCAGGTGCGCTCGCGCCGAACGGTACCCATGTCGTCATCGTCGGCGTCGCCGGCGGCGAGACAGTGGGCGTGAACGACGATGACTCGGTCGTGCTGTTCGTACCGGTCGACTGACTTCACCGCTGATCAGCAACGCGCTTGACCCGCGCGTACCGTGCAGTCCGGCCCTTCGCGGTCGGGCTACACGGGGGTCGCCTTCACACCCTCTCTCTCGGAGATCGCCATGCAGCTTTGGACAATCCCCATGGCGCTCACATGCGCGTTGGCAATCGTGCTCTTGAACGGGTGTCACAAAGAGCCGCCGAGCGAGACGGTGCGTCGGGGCGGTAGCGCCGGTGCTTCCGCGATCAGCGGCGGCGCAAGCGGCGCCATCGGCGCGTCGGGCAGCGCCGCCGAGGGAGCTAGCGGCAACAGCGGATCGAACGGCGCGAGCGGAGCGGGCGGCACGGGCACGAGCGGGGTCGGCGCAGGCGCCGGTGCTGGCTCGGGATCGAGCGCTGGCGACGGGTCGAGCGGCGCGAGCGCGGGCGATGGCGCGGCCGCGACCGGAGGCGATCCTTCAGGCGATCCCGACAGCGGGATCGTTCTGCCCACGCCTGCGTTCACGAAACGCGGCTTGCTCGAGGCCGCAGGCGCGTGTGCGCTCCAGCAGTACGAAGACTTTCTCGCGCAGGCGCAGCAGCTGCAAAGCGCGGCCGCCGCATACGCGGAGGACCAGAGTGACGAAGCGCTCGCCGCCGTGCGCAGCGCGTGGCGCGAAGCCAACGCCAGCTGGCAGCGGGCAGAAGCCTTTGGCTTTGGCCCCGCCTCGGCGGACTCGGCCACCGGCGGACAGAGCCTGCGCGATCTGATCTACGCCTTTCCGTACGCGAACCGCTGCGGCATGGACGCGAACCTGCTGAGCGAAGCGTACGCGGGCTCGGCTTTCGAGGAGCTCAACATCAACGTGCGCGGTCTCGGCGCGATCGAGTACCTGCTGTTTCGAGGCAACACCGGCAACGCCTGCGCTGCCGGCAGCACCCTCAACACCAGCGGCGACTGGGCGGCGCTCAGCAGCGACACGATCACCGGGCGCCGCGCGGCCTATGCAGCGCGCGCAGCCGCGGACGTACGGGCGCGCGCGCAAGCGCTGATCGATGCCTGGCACGCGAGCCGCGGCAATTTCACGGCCACGCTCGCGACCGCTGGCGAGGGCAGCTCGGTCTTCGCCAGCCAGCAAGACGCGTTCAACGCGATCAACGAAGCGCTCTATTACATCGAGATCGAAGCCAAGGATCTCAAGCTCGGTTGGCCGCTCGGCTTCGTCGCGGACTGCGCGAACGCTCCCGATACCTGTCCGCACGACGTCGAGTCGCCGTATGCGCGCGTGTCGACCGACAACCTGCGCCAAAACCTGATTGGGATCCGCAGGCTCTTCGAAGGCTGCGGCGCGGGCTATTCCGGCCTCGGCTTCGACGACTGGCTAATCGATGTCGGCAGTGAGAGCGAAGCGCTCGCGAGCGAGATGATCGGCGCACTCGCCGCGGCCCAGAGCGCAGTCGACGCGCTCGACCCACCGCTCGAAGACGCGATCGTCAGCGACCCGAGCAAGGTCGCCGCCCTGCACGCAGCGTTCAAGGTCTTCACCGACCTGCTCAAGTCGCAATTCATCAGCGTGCTCAACCTCGAGCCACCGATGGGCACGGAAGGCGACAATGACTGAGCGCAAGTCGCTCACGGAGCGCGCGCTCGCGCCGATCAACATCGCGTGGCTCGCGGCGTTTCGGATCCTGTTCGGGATCGTGATGTGCGTGAGCATGTTGCGGTTCATCGGCTACGGCTGGATCGATCCGTTCTTCGTTCGGCCCACCTTCCACTTCAAGTACTGGGGCTTCGCTTGGATCGAGCCGCTGTCCGGCCCGCTGATGCACGGCTTGTTCTACGCGCTGGCGGCGCTCGGGCTGTGCGTCGCGCTCGGCCTTTTCTTTCGTGCAACCGCGTGGGCGTTCGCGCTCGGCTTCGCGTACCTGCAGCTGATCGATGTCGCGACGTACTTGAATCACTACTACCTGGCGACGCTGCTCGCCGGGTTGCTCGCGCTGAGCCCTGCTCATCGCGCGTGGTCGATCGACAGCTGGCTGTTCCCGAGCGTGCGCAAAGACACCGTCGCGCGCGCGTGGCTGTGGCTGCTGCGCTTCCAGGTCGGCGTGGTCTACACGTTTGCAGGGCTGGCAAAAGCGAGCAGCGATTGGCTCGTGCATGCGCAACCGCTGAGCATCTGGCTCGGCGCCAAGACCGACATGCCGGTCTTGGGCGCGCTGTTCTCGCAGCCGTGGGCCGCGCACGCGCTGAGCTGGGGCGGCTTTCTCTTCGACTCGACGATCGTGCTCTGGCTGCTCGCGCGCCGTACGCGGCCGTATGCGTACGCGGTGGTGATCGTGTTCCACGCGCTGACGCGCGCGCTGTTTCCGATCGGCATGTTCCCCGTGATCATGGTGCTCGGCGCGCTCGTGTTCTTCGAGCCGAGCTGGCCGCGCCAACTGCTCGCGCGGGTGCGCCCGTTCGCAAAGCTCATTTCGATTGCGCCGCGCGATTCGCGGATTGCACAGCCGCGCACGGGCCATCGCCTCGCGCTCGCGGCCGGCGCTTTGTACTGCCTCATTCAAGTCGCTGTGCCGCTGCGCTTTCTCGCGTACGACGGCAGCGTGCTGTGGCACGAGCAGGGCATGCG